>NZ_JBMPIX010000008.1:0-213216 GCF_049341065.1 Pacificoceanicola algae
TACAAGCGGCGCAATCGCATCGAAATCATGTTCGGCAGGCTCAAGGACTGGAGGCGCGTGGCAACCCGCTACGACCGGTGCCCAAAAGTCTTCCTTTCGGCCATCGCCCTCGCTGCAGTCGTCATCTACTGGTTATGAATCCTGACCCTAAGCGCAGCATTTTCGGATAATTTTCGAAAGGAGCGCTGTTTTCAATTCACGCACGATGTGATGAAAAAGCAGCCCACGACAAACCTATCGACTGGCATGTACGCCCCAGCTGCGCGGTTCCAAGATACTTCGCGCGCCCCCTTCGGCACACCTCAAAGGTGATTGATCGACATCGGTTCTTTGATCCCGGCAATCCTGCTTCATTGGCTTGACAACCCACCTGCCCTTCATGCAAGGCCCCCAAAAACACCGTTTTGGTGAAACAGGTGCCGGATGCGATCATCGGTCAACTGTTAAAGCGAACGATTGCGAATCCGACAATCTGCCGCAGGCAAGCCCATCCGGCGAAGTCAGAAAACCGATACCCAAAGCCTGCCAGCGGTTGTGGAAAAGTCTTTATGTCTATTGGGGTTCGCCCTTTGCGGGCGAAAGCGGGGTGCCCAAGAGTCTGTCATCGCTATTTATCCCTGCCCTGCGGCGGTTTCACGCTGATTAGTACGAAACCGGCCCTTTTCCCCCATCCAACGCGGGCCTATAAGGACAACCGGTCCGGACCCGGGGGAGTCGCGGGCCTTTCAATTAATGGGGCAGGGCTCGAATGTTTGGATTTGACAAACTATTAGGCGCATTTTCGTCGGACATGGCCATCGACCTCGGCACGGCGAACACGCTTGTCTACGTCAAGGGCCGAGGCGTGATCCTGTCGGAGCCATCGGTCGTGGCCTACCACATCAAGGATGGCGTCAAGAAAGTGCTGGCCGTTGGTGAGGACGCCAAGTTGATGCTGGGCCGCACGCCCGGCAGCATCGAGGCGATCCGCCCGATGCGCGAAGGCGTGATCGCCGATTTCGACACAGCCGAGGCAATGATCAAGCATTTCATTCGCAAGGTTCACAAGCGCTCGACCTTCTCCAAACCCAAGATCATCGTCTGCGTGCCGCACGGCGCCACCCCGGTCGAAAAACGCGCGATCCGCCAGTCGGTTCTGTCGGCGGGCGCACGCAAGGCCGGGCTGATCTCCGAGCCGATCGCAGCGGCCATTGGCGCGGGCATGCCAATCACCGATCCTACCGGCAACATGGTTGTCGACATCGGCGGCGGCACCACCGAAGTCGCGGTTCTGTCGCTGGGTGACATCGTTTACGCCCGGTCCGTCCGCGTTGGCGGCGACCGCATGGACGAGGCGATCATCAACTACCTGCGCCGCCAACAGAACCTTTTGGTCGGCGAAAGCACCGCCGAGCGGATCAAGACCTCGATCGGTACGGCGCGAATGCCTGACGACGGGCGCGGCAGCTCGATGCAGATACGCGGCCGCGACCTGCTGAACGGTGTGCCCAAGGAAACCGAGATCAGTCAGGCACAAGTCGCCGAGGCATTGGCGGAACCCGTGCAAACAATCTGCGAGGCGGTGATGACTGCGCTGGAATCCACGCCACCGGATCTGGCGGCCGACATTGTCGATCGCGGTGTCATGCTGACCGGCGGCGGCGCCCTGCTGGGCGATCTCGATCTTGCGCTGCGCGAGCAGACCGGTCTGGCCGTGTCCATCGCGGACGAAAGCCTGAATTGCGTCGCACTTGGCACCGGAAAGGCGCTTGAGTACGAAAAGCTGCTTCGCCACGCCATCGATTACGACAGCTAAACAAGGTCAGGCGCGGATTTTTGTATAAACCCGCGCCGCAGCTGTAGTATCACGGCATATCCCTGCGGAGGCACCGTGGCCAACGACCGCTCCAGCGATGATTTTACCGCTCCGCTCAAGCGTTTGCTTCTGGCGGTGCTTGTCTTGTGCCTGACGGGAACTTTTCTGCTGTGGCGGATCGACAGCCCCCGCGTGGAACGTTTCCGCGCCCGCGTGGTCGACGCGGTCGTTCCGCGGATGGATTGGGCGATGGCTCCGGTCACGGGCACCGTGAACATCCTGCAGGATTTCCAGAGCTACCAGCGCATTTACGAGCAGAACCAGGAATTGCGCCGCGAGTTGCGCCAGATGACCGCATGGAAAGAGGCCGCGCTACAGCTTGAGCAGGAAAATGCGAGACTGCGCGATCTCAACAACGTGCAGATCGACCCGCGCCTGACCTATATCACCGGCGTTGTTCTGGCCGACAGTGGCTCACCTTTCCGGCAATCGGTGTTGATCAACGTCGGCAGCCGCGATGGCATCGTGGATGGCTGGGCGACGATGGATGGCATCGGGCTTGTGGGCCGGGTCTCGGGCGTGGGCAAACAGACCAGCCGGGTGATCCTGCTGACGGACACGACCTCGCGGATTCCGGTGGAAATCCAGCCCTCGGGCCAGCGTGCGCTGGTGGTGGGCGACAACACTGCCGCGCCACCCATCGACTTTATCGAGAACCCTGATCTGGTGCGCGCAGGCGACCGGATCGTGACCTCGGGCGATGGCGAAGTCTTCCCGCCCGGCTTGCTGATCGGTCAGGTGGCACAAGACCCTGGCGGGCGCCTGCGCGCGCGTCTGGCAGCCGATTACGAGCGGCTGGAATTCTTGCGGGTACTGCGCGACCACGGTGCGCGCCGGGTTTCGAACCCCAGCGCCCTGATCCTGCCCGAAGACCTGCCTGACGCGGGCGAGCCACCTGCCCCCGAACCAGAACCAGAGACTCCGGCCGATGGTTGAGCGCGGTCCCGGCCATATCTGGGCCATGCGCTGCATCTATTTGGCCATTTCGGTGCTGGTGATCTTTTTGCACCTTCTACCTCTGCAGACCATGCCGCGGCACTTTGCCGGCCCCGACCTTATCGTGGCGCTCACCTTTGCCTGGGCGCTGCGCCGCCCCGATTATGTGCCTGCAATCCTGATCGCCGGGGTCATGTTGTTGACGGACATGCTTTTTGGACGGCCGCCGGGCCTGTGGGCGCTGCTGGTTCTGCTTGCTTCGGAATGGCTGAAACGCCGCGACAGGCGGATGCGCGACACCACCTTTGTGGCCGAGTGGCTGACAGTCACTGCGGTGCTTTTCACCATCACTGCGACGTATCGCATCGTGCTTGGGGTCTTGATTGTGCCCGGCGGCGCGCTTTTCTTATCAGTGATGGAATTCGCCATGACGGTGCTTGCCTATCCCGTAGTTGTCGCGATCTCGCATGTACTGTTTCGGGTCCGGCGTTCAGCCCCGGGTGAAATTGATCCAATGGGACGCCGCACATGAGACGCACGCCGCGCGAAACCTCTGAAAGTGCTCTGCGCATTTCTCGCCGGGGATTGATCCTGGGCGGAGGGCAGCTTGCCTTTGCCGCTGTGCTGGCGCTTCGCATGCGGCACCTGCAGGTGGATCAGGCCGATGAGTTCCGCCTGCTGGCGGAAGAAAACCGTATCAACATGCGTCTAATTCCGCCGTCCCGCGGGCGCATTTTTGACCGCAATGGCGTGGTTATCGCCGAAAACGAGCCGACCTATCGCATCACGCTGGTGCGCGAGGATGCGGGCGACGTGGAAGAGGTCATCAAACGCCTGTCGATGCTGGTCGAACTGGACGAAGACGACCTGAACCGCGCCCAGGCCGAGATGAAGCGCACGGCACCGTTCTTTCCGGTCACCGTCGCCGACCGCGTGAGCTGGGAGGACATCAGCCGGGTCGCTGTGAACGCCCCTGCCCTGCCCGGCGTCACGCCGGAAGAAGGCTACAGCCGCGTCTATCCGCAGCACGACACCTTTGCCCATGTGGTGGGCTATGTTGGCCCGGTGTCAGATCGCGACCTGTCGCGCTTCGAGGATCCGCCGCCGCTGCTGCGCATCCCGCGTTTTCAGATCGGCAAAGTCGGGGTCGAATCCAAGTTCGAAGAAGAATTGCGCGGCCACGCGGGCGCCAAGCGGGTCGAGGTCAACGCCGTCGGCCGCGTCATGCGCGAATTGGATCGCCGCGAAGGCGAGGCCGGCGCGGATCTTCAGCTGACAGTCGACAGCGATTTGCAAGACTACGTGAAGGCCCGCCTTGGTCCCGAGTCCGCAAGCGTCGTTGTGATGGACCTTGAGAAAGGCGATGTTCTGGCCATCGCCTCGGCCCCGTCTTACGACCCCAACAAATTCGTGCGCGGCATTTCGGTCAAGGATTACAGCGAACTGCGCGACAACGATCACCGCCCCTTGGCGTCGAAGACGGTGCAGGACGCTTATCCGCCCGGCTCGACCTTCAAGATGGTCACGGCGCTGGCGGCTATGGATGCGGGCGTTGTGGCCCCGGATGAAACGGTCTGGTGCCCCGGGCATATGGAGGTCGGCTCTCGCCGGTTCCATTGCTGGAAGCGCGTCGGCCATGGTCATATGAACCTCGAAAGCGCGCTGCGCGAAAGCTGTGACGTTTATTTCTATGACCTTGCGCTGAAGGTGGGGATCGAAAATATCGCCGCAATGGGCCGCCGTTTGGGTCTGGGCGAGGCGCACCCGCTTGAAATGTCGGCCGTTACCGCCGGACTGATGCCTGACAAGGCGTGGAAGCTGCGCGAACGCGGCAGCGCCTGGGTGATCGGCGACAGCGTCAACGCCTCGATCGGGCAGGGTTTCGTGTTGACCTCGCCGCTGCAACTGGCCGTGATGAGCGCGCGGATCGCCACCGGGCGATCAGTCACCCCCCGGTTGGTCAAAAGCATCAATGGCATCGAAACCCCGTCCCGCGGTGGCGACCCTTTGGGGCTGAATGAAAGCCATCTCAAACAGGTGCGCCGGGGGATGTACGCGGTGTCGAACAACCGGCGCGGCACGGCCTACCGGTCACGCATCATCGGCGAAGGCTATCGGATGGCGGGCAAGACCGGCACCGCCCAGGTGCTGAACCGTATCGTCAAGAACGACGCGCCGTGGGAAGAGCGCGACCATGCGCTGTTCGTCAATTTCGCCCCCTATGACGCGCCGCAGATTGCCGTGTCGGTGGTGGTTGAACATGGCGGAGGCGGCTCGACCGCCGCGGCTCCGATTGCCCGTGACGTGACCTTGCAGGCGCTTTATGGCGGCGATCCACCGCTGGACGCCTACCCGACGGGTGTTCGCCGTCAAATTCAGGAGCAACAAGAACGGCTCGCCCGCGAACGCGAGGCCCGCGAGGCTGAACGGAACAGCCGCGCATGACCTATCTTGAATACTCTGTCAAAACGGTTCCGACGGGCTGGCGAAAGATCTTGCATCTGAACTGGCCACTGGTGGTTTTGTTGACGGCAGTCGCCAGCGTCGGATTCCTGATGCTCTATTCCGTCGCGGGCGGCTCGTTCACGCCTTGGGCCGAGCCGCAGATGAAACGCTATGCGCTTGGTTTGGCCGCAATGTTCGCCGTGGCGATGGTGCCGATCTGGCTGTGGCGCAACCTTGCGCTTGTGGCCTATCTGATCGCACTGGGCCTGCTGCTGCTTGTGGAGTTTTTCGGCGCTGTCGGGATGGGGGCGCAGCGCTGGATCGACATCGGGTTCATGCGCTTGCAGCCCTCGGAACTGATGAAAATCACGCTGGTGATGTTTCTGGCCGCCTACTACGACTGGTTGCCTTTATCCAAGACCTCGCGCCCGTTCTGGGTTCTGGTGCCGATCGCCATCATCCTCTTGCCGACCTTTCTGGTGCTGGCCCAACCAGACCTTGGCACCGCACTGTTGCTGGTGATCGGCGGTGGGTTGATCATGTTTCTTGCCGGGGTGCACTGGGCCTATTTCGCAACCGTGATCGGGGCGGGCATCGCTGGCATCTGGACGGTTTTTGAAAGCCGGGGAACCGATTGGCAATTGCTCAAAGACTACCAATTCCGCCGCATCGACACCTTCCTTGACCCGTCTTCGGACCCGCTGGGTGCAGGCTATCACATCACCCAGGCCAAGATCGCCATGGGCTCGGGTGGGTGGACTGGACGCGGCTTTATGCAGGGCACCCAATCGCGACTGAACTTCCTGCCGGAAAAACACACCGACTTTATCTTCAACACACTTGCAGAGGAATTCGGCTTTGTCGGCGGCTTTTCCCTGCTGGCGCTTTACGTTCTGGTGCTGGTGTTCTGCATCTTCTCGGCGGTCCAGAACAAGGACAGGTTTTCTTCGCTCTTGACGCTGGGCATCGGGCTGACGTTCTTTTTGTTTTTTGCTGTGAACATGTCCATGGTGATGGGATTGGCGCCCGTGGTAGGCGTGCCTTTACCATTGGTGAGCTATGGCGGCTCTGCCATGTTGGTCTTGATGATCGCATTCGGTCTGGTTCAAAGCGCGCATATCCATAGGCCCCGTTGATGACTGCACATATCCTTTTTTCCGCCCATGCCTCGCGCTGGGACCAATACGAAGCGCCGTTGAAAGAGGCACTGGACAACGCCGGGCTGGACTATGTGCTGGCCACCGAAATGCCGCCGGACGAGGTGGATTACATCGTCTACGCGCCCAACTCCGACGTGCAGGATTTCACGCCCTTTACCCGTCTCAAGGCCGTTCTGAATCTTTGGGCCGGGGTTGAAGATGTTGTCGGCAATGCCACGCTGAAAGCCCCCCTTGCCCGTATGGTCGATGAAGAGGGGCTGACGCAAGGCATGGTGGAATGGGTTACCGGGCATGTGCTGCGCCACCATCTGGGCATGGACGCGCATATCGTGAACCCCGATCACAAATGGGAACCCGTCGCCCCACCGCTGGCCCCCGAAAGGCCCGTGACGATACTTGGCATGGGCGCATTGGGGCGCGCGTGTGCACGGGCGTTGCGGGGCCTTGGCTTTCCCGTGACCGGCTGGAGCCGTTCGGAAAAGCGGGTGGCGAATGTGCGGTGTGTGCATGGCGACGAAGGCTTGGCGCAAGCGCTGCGCGGAGCACAGATCGTTGTGCTGCTGCTGCCTGCAACCCCCGAGACAGAAAATATCCTGAACGCGTCAAGCCTATCCCTGCTGGCGCCCGGCGCGGTGGTGATCAATCCCGGTCGCGGCCCGCTGATCGACGATGATGCGCTGTGGCAGGCACTGGACAGCGGGCAGGTCGGTCATGCCACGCTGGATGTCTTTCGGGTTGAGCCTTTGCCGAAGGATCACGGCTTTTGGAGCCACCCGAAGATCACGATCTCACCGCATATCGCCTCGGAAACGCGGCCGGCATCGGCGTCGCGGGTGATTGCCGAGAATATTCGTCGCGGCGAGGCAGGTCTGCCGTTTCTGCATCTTGTTGACCGGGACGCAGGCTATTAAGCCCTTGGCAAACAGGAGTGCCGCCCCCATGAGCTTTGACCGTTCCATCAAGATCGCGCCGTCGATCCTTTCCGCTGATTTCGCCGACTTCGGGCGCGAGATTCAGGCCATCGAAGCGCAGGGCGCCGACTGGGTGCATGTCGATGTCATGGACGGGCATTTCGTCCCGAACCTGACCTTTGGCCCGCCCGCCGTGAAAGCCTTTCGTCCGCACGTGAAAACCTTCATGGACGTGCACCTGATGATCTCGCCTGTCGATGCCTATATCGACGCCTATGCCGAGGCTGGGGCCGACATGCTGACTGCCCATGTCGAGGCCGGACCGCATATCCACCGCACCTTGCAGGCCATTCGCGGCGCCGGGATGAAGGCGGGCGTGGCGCTGAACCCGGGCACCCCCGCCGAGGTCGTGAGCGACCTGCTGGATCTGACGGATATGGTTCTGGTGATGACGGTAAACCCCGGCTTTGGCGGGCAGAAGTTCATCGACATGACCGCCAAGGTCCGCAAGGTCCGCGAGATGATCGGCGACCGCGAGGTGCATATCCAGATCGACGGCGGCGTTGATCCTGTGACCGCACCTTTGGTGACCGCGGCTGGGGCGGATGTTCTTGTTGCGGGATCAGCGGTTTTCCGCGGCGGATCGGTGGACAATCCCGCGCCCTATGGCGAGAATATCGCCGCGATCCGGGCAGCAGCCCAGGAAATCTGATGTCCTTAAGTGGGGGTCAGGTGCTTTTTCGGTAACGGAAGGTGCCTGTGCCCTTGGCGATTATTTCGCCCGTTTCATCGCGAATCTCGCCTTCGGCAAAGAAGGTTGAGCGTCCTCCGCCGGTTTTGCGGCCTTCGGCAATGAAGGTCTGACCGCGCGGACGCGACAGGTACTGGACGTTCAGGCTCAACGTCAGACACATCTGCTGGTGGTCCGGGTCGCCGGTCCAACAGCCCGCATAGCCCATGACAGTATCCAGCAACGAGGCATGCGCGCCACCGTGCGGGTTGCCGTGGCGGTTCATGATGAAATCGGCAAGCGGCAGTTCAAACTTGGCGTAGCCATCGCTCCAGTCCAGCATGTTCATGCCGATATGGGCAGACCAGGCATAGGGCTCTTCGCGAAAGCGATCATCCATGGGATCGGGCCTCCAGCCCCAGTTCGGCAAAGCGCGGCACGAAAGCGCCAAGTTTCAGGCCCTTTTCCGGATTGGCCGCGTTGCCGTCAAGGGCGCGCTTCTTGACGCCTTGCAGGATCGCGGCCATGCGGAAAAACGCGAAGGCGACATAAAAACCAAAGTTGTCGATCGAGGACAGCCCGCGCAGCGCGCAGTATCGGGCAACGAATTCCGCGTCCGACGGCAGACCGGCGGCGGCGCGATCTATGCCCGCAAGGCCGCGACCCTCGGCGCCCGGCGGTAATTGCCATTGCATGATGACCCCCGCAAGATCTGCATAAGGGTGCCCGAGGGTCGAAAGCTCCCAATCAAGCACGGCGCGGCAGTCGGTTCCATCCGGCGCAAAAAGCATATTGTCGATTCGGTAATCGCCATGCACCAGCGTTCGTTGACCATCGTCGGCGGGCATATGCGCGCCAAGCCAGTCGATCAGCGCCTCCATATCCGTAATCTCTTCGGTTTCACTGGCGCGGTATTGTTTGACCCAGCGCGCGAATTGCCTTTCGTAATAGCTGCCCGGGGGGCCGTAGTCCGCAAGCCCGGTCGCGGTCAGGTCAACGTCATGGATCGCCGCCAGAACGCGGATCATTTCATTGATGATCGCGGCGCGGTTTTGCGGCGTTTCTTGGGGCATCGAAGGATCGACAAAGCTGCGTCCTTCGACCAGATCCATGACATAGAACATCGATCCGATCACGCTCTCGTCCTCGCAAAGGGCGTGCATCCGGGCGACAGGTACCTGCGTTTCGGCCAGCGCCTTTTGCACACGAAATTCGCGGTCCACCGCATGGGCGGATTTCAGCAAGTTCCCAAGGGGTTTGCGGCGCAGCACATAGGCCCCCGAAGGGCTGTCGAGCCGAAAGGTTGGATTGGACTGGCCGACCTCGAATTTTGTCGCAGTCAGCGGGCCTTCAAAGCCCGCGACGTGGCGGGACATCCACCCCGCCACGGACTCAAGCTGCTGTGGATCCATCAAATCTTCTCGTTTGCATGCTTGCGCAACTCGGCGCGAGCAACCTGGCGGCGATGCACCGCGTCCGGGCCGTCAGCAAAGCGCAGAGTGCGGACGTGGGTCCACATATGGGCAAGGTCATAGTCCTGACTGATGCCACCCGCGCCAAACAATTGCATGGCTTCGTCGATCACCTTGCCAGCCATCAAGGGCGCGATAACCTTGATCTTGGAAATCCATGGCTGTGCCGCACGCACCCCGGCGGTGTCCATCATCCATGCCGCCTTGAGGCACAGGAGGCGGGCCATCTCGATCTCCATCCGGGCGTTGGCGATGATGTCGTAATTCGCCCCCAAGTCGCTGATCCGCTTGCCAAAGGCCTCGCGGGCCAGCCCACGTTTGCACATCATGTCCAGCGCCTTTTCCGCCTGACCGATTGCGCGCATGCAATGATGGATGCGACCCGGTCCAAGGCGCCCCTGTGCCACCTCGAACCCGCGCCCTTCGCCCAGGACAATGTTATTCGCCGGCACGCGGACGTTGGTGAACCGGATGTGCATATGACCGTGCGGCGCATCGTCCTGACCAAAGACATGCATGGGGCGCAGCACCTCGATCCCCGGCAGGTCCGGGTCCATTACGAACATGGTGTGGCGGGAATGTTTGGCAGCCTCGGGATCCGTGCAGGCCATGAGGATATACAGCCCGCAACGCGGATCGCCTGCCCCGCTGATCCACCATTTTTCCCCGTTCAGAATGAAATCATCGCCGTCGCGCTTGGCCTCAAAGGCCAGTTGCGCAGCGTCAGAAGAGGCCACGTCCGGCTCGGTCATGACGTAGGCCGAGCGGATGTCGCCGTTCAGCAGCGGTTTCAGCCAGCGGTCCTTCATCCAGCCTTCCCCGTAGCGTTCCAGTACCTCCATGTTACCTGTATCAGGCGCGTTGCAGTTAAAGACCTCGGCGGCCAGATGCACCTTTCCCATTTCCTCGGCCAGATAGGCATATTCCACCGTGGTCAAACCAAAGCCACGGTCTGAATCCGTCAACCAGAAATTCCACAGCCCGCGATCCTTGGCCAAGTCTTTCAGACCGTTCAGAATTTCCAATTGGCGCTCGGTATGCTGAAACCGGTCGCCCGAGGGATGCTTGCCCACCTCGGCGTGGAATTCAGCGTCCAGCGGCGCGATGTCCTCTTCGATCATGTGGCGCACTTTTTCGATCAGCGGTTTCACCCGCTCAGTCATTCCAAGATCCATCTACCCCTCCAAGAAAAATCGTGTGATCCAGTTGGCAACAAGCGCCGGGCGGTCCTGCCCTTCGATCTGCACGTCCACGTCCCAATGTACATCCAGCGCGCTATCGCGTTCATCAACCGACGCGACGGTGAACAGCCCGCGAATGCGGCTGCCAACACGGACCGGGCTGACAAAGCGGATGCGGTCAAAGCCATAGTTCACGCTGCTGGTCACGCCGGGCAGCTTGTCCACCACCTGATAGGACATGGCCGACAACATCGAGAGCGTCAGGAACCCATGCGCGATGGCCCCGCCAAAGGGGGTTTCCGCCGCGGCGCGGGCCTCGTCCAGATGGATGAATTGCCAATCTTCGGTGGCGTCGGCAAAGGCCTGCACCTTTGCCGTATCCAGCGTGAACCAATCGGTTGTTACCGGAGCCTTTCCCCGCAGTTCATCAACCAGCATCGGGCAGAACGTATCCATCAAAGCGTTTGCGCAACGTCAGTTTTGACACTTTGCCCGTGGCGGTCAGGGGAAGGTCTTCGACCAATTCCATTGCATCAGGAAGCTGCCATTTGGCCACGTGTTCCAACATCAACTGATGGATGTCCTCCAACGATGGCGGGTCTTCAGCGGCGCGCGGGACGACAACCAGCAAGGGACGTTCGTCCCATTTCGGATGTGGAATGGCGATCACCGCGCAATTGGCCACCTTGGGATGCGCCATGGCGATATTCTCCAGATCGATGGACGAAATCCACTCGCCGCCCGATTTGATCAGATCCTTGGCGCGGTCCTGAATGTAAAGAAAACCATCCGCGTCGATGCTGGCCACATCCCCGGTGCCAAACCAGCCTTCGGCATCCATGGCGGCGGCGCTCGCCTCGGGGTTGTTGAAATAACCCGAGATGATGGTATTGCCGCGCACGAACAACTCGCCCACGGCTTTGCCGTCGTGGGGCTGGCGATTGCCGTTCTCATCAACGATCTTCAGCTCGACGCCAAAGACTCGGCGGCCTTGTTTGGACTTGATCTCCATCCGGGTATCAAAGGGCAGACCCTGCATGGGTTTGGACAATTGACCGTGCGTTCCGACCGGGCTCATTTCCGTCATGCCCCAGGCGTGGCAAACGTCCACACCCCGGGTCTCGAAAAACTCGATCATCGCGCGCGGCGCGGCCGAGCCGCCGATCACCAACTGATCCAACGACGCAGGCGCAGCGCCCCGCTGTTCGATCTCCGACCGGAGGCCAAGCCAGACAGTCGGAACGCCCCAGCTTGCCGTAACCTGTTCGCTTTCCATCAGATCGAACAAGGAAGGGCCGTCCAGTTTCCCGCCCGGCATGATCAGCGACGCGCCAACCAGGGGCGCGGCGTAGGGCAGCCCCCAGGAATTGACATGGAACATCGGCACGACGGGAAGAATGCGGGCGCCTTCATAAAGGCTGCGCGAAATGGTGATCGCCAGATACATGGCATGCAGCACGGTCGAACGGTGCGTATACAGCGCTCCCTTCGGATGGCCCGTAGTGCCGGAGGTGTAGCACAGGCCAGCCGCCGTATCCTCGGGCATCACCGGCCAGTCGTAGGTCTGGGGCTGGCCGTCCAGCAAGTCTTCGTAGCAGAGCCAGTCCAGCTTGCCCTCGGGCATATGGGCCCGGTCCGTCATCGCCACCAGTTTGAGACCCTTGGGAAGATGCTCGGCCAGCGCTTCGAGAATGGGTACAAATGTCGTGTCAACGAACAGAGCCTTATCCTCGGCGTGACCGATGATAAACAGCATCTGTTCTGCGGAAAGTCGCGGGTTGATGGTGTGGCAAATAGCGCCCATCCCGCTGATCGCAAAATACAATTCAAAGTGGCGATAGCCATTCCACGCCAGCGTTGCGACCCGGTCCCCCGGCTGGACACCGATCCCCGCCAAGCCGTGTGCCAGTTGCGCGGTGCGCTGGAACGCCTCGGCATAGCTTTCGCGGTGCAGATCTCCTTCGGTTCTGACCGATACGATTTCTCCGCCCGGATGCGCTTCGGACGCGTACCGCAATAGCTCGATAATCGAGAGCGGCATTTTCATCATCATGCCCTGCATCTGACCCTCCCTTGTCGTCTGCTTTATTAGGTCTACAGTGGTCGAGTTGTCGCGCGTTGCGCAACCTGTTTTGAAAAAGATGACGTCAGGAAGTTTCATGACCAGCCAGATGCGCCGCATTGCCCTTGCCCGCCGCCCTTCCGGAGTGCCGGTGCCCGAAGATTTCGCAATGGAAACCGGACCGATCCCGACACCCGGCGCAGGCGAAGTGCTGATCGAGGTGAGCCACCATTCGCTCGACCCCTACATGCGCGGACGCATGGACGACGCAGGCAGTTACGCCGCCTCTCTGGAACTGGGCGAGACAATGATTGGCCAAGGCATTGGCCGCGTGCTGGCATCAGAGGCCGAGGGTTTTGCCCAAGGCGATGTGGTCACCGGGATGACCGGATGGGCCAGCCACGCGGTTCTGCCGGGCGATCAGCTGCGTGTGCTTGACCCGTCTGTGCCTGCCACAACCGCGCTTGGGGTTCTGGGGATGCCTGGGTTTACCGCTTGGACGGCGTTGCGCGAATACGGCCGCCCCAAAGCCGGCGAAACCCTTGTAATCGCCGCCGCAACCGGGCCGGTCGGGGCCATGGTCGGCCAGCTGGCCAAGGCCGCGGGGCTGCGCACCGTCGCCATTGCTGGAGGGGATCAGAAATGCCAACTGGCTCTGGAGAAATTCGGTTTTGATGCCGCCATCGACCACCGCGCCCATTCGGAGGCAAACTCGTTGCGCGCGGCGCTGGCCGAGGTCTGCCCTGACGGCGTTGATATCTATTGGGAAAATGTTGGAGGCAAGATTTTGGAGGCTGTCACGCCGCTGATGAATGTGCATGGACGCATTCCGGTGTGCGGCACGATTGCTTGGTACGGCGGCAGCGACGAAGCCGCTAACCGCCTGCCGCAGGTCTGGCGCGCGATCCTGACAAAGCGGCTGTCCGTCAACGGCTTTATCATCTTTGACCATTGGGACGGGTTTCCGGCGTTTCTCGAGGAAGTCGCGCCCAAGATCGCGGCGGGCGAGATTGCCTATCTTGAGGATATCACCGAGGGGCTGGAAAACGCACCTCAGACCTTTATCGGGATGCTGACGGGCGGCAACACCGGCAAAACGATCATCAAAGTCTAAAGCTCGGTTTCCGCCTCAAGCGCCAAGGGGGCCGGGGTGCCGCCCAGATCGTCGATCCGCAGCCCCTGAGAAGGCCGTGCCAGACGATTGCGCACCACCCAAAGCAGGCGTGTCTGCGCCCGGGTTATCGCCACATAAGCCAGCCGTTTCCACAGCGGCTGGCCTGCTTCGGTCCGCCCCATACGCGCGGCGGCGTACAGGTCTGGCGCAAAGACCTGCACATTGTCCCATTGCGAGCCCTGCGCCTTGTGGATCGTAACAGCCGCGCCGTGCAGAAAGGTCGCCCCCATGCGCGCGGCGTAGGGGATGAACGGTTCTTCCTCGTCCGGTTTTTCGACTTTGACGATCGAGGCTGCCGAGACTTGCGGCTCCGGCGCACCAACCACATGCAGACGCGAGAAGCCGGGTTTGCGCCCCGGCCCCAAATAGATGACCTGCGCCCCCTTGATCAGCCCGCGCGCCTCCAGATCAAGACGTTTCTTGCGATGCTTCAGCGGCAGTTCGATGCCGTCGCAGATCAGGGGCTCACCGGGCAAAAGTTCCGTTTCCGGCGCGCCGTGGACGTTGCGAAAGGCATTGATCAAGCGGATTCGCGTCGCATTGCGCCAGACAAGCACCGGACTGCGGGCCATCAGGTCCACCTCGACTCGCTGCGCCCAGACAACGCGGTCATCCTGCGCCGCCTTGGCTTCGACCATGCGCTCGAAATCTTCAAAGCCAAGCTCGGGGTCCGCCAATGCGTGGGCCAGATCAAGGATCGGGTTGTCCGCCGCCTGCCGGTGAACGCGGCTGAGTTCCAGCTTTTGCGATTCTTTCAAACCGTCAAAGATCAGCTTTCCGGACTGGTTGACGGGTGCCAACTGCGCAGGATCACCGAACAGCACAAGATTGGGGAAAATCTCTTTGAGATCATCGAATTGCCGATCATCCAGCATCGAGGCTTCGTCGACAAACCCGATATCCAGAGGCTCATCCCGCCGCTTCCATCCGGTTATGAAATCGCTGCCCCGAAGGCCGGCAGCCGCCAGCGCGGCGGGAATGGATTTATGCGCCTCATAGCTGGCCTGCGCCCGGGCGAATCCTTCGTCGGTCAGGTCTTCCAGGTCAGGCTTTTCGCCATTGCCCATCAGCCATTCGGCCAGCTTTTCATACTCTGGGTCGTAAACCGGGGTATAAATGATGCGGTGGATCGTCGTCGCGGGAACGCCGCGCATGCGCAAAACGCTGGCGGCCTTGTTCGTCGGCGCGAGAATGGCCAGTGTCCGGCGATCCTTGCTTCGCTTGCTTTCGTAATCGCCCGAAACCGTTTCGACACCCGCCGCATCCAGCGCCTTGACCAGTTCGGCCAGAAGCAGGGTTTTGCCGCTGCCTGCCTTGCCCATCAGGGCCATCACGCGACTGTCCCCTTCTTGAGCTGGCAGGCAAATTCCTTCGTGCAGATCAACGCCCGCGCTGCGCAAAAGCTCGGTCACGCTGTCATAGGCCGAAGCCTGATCGTCAGAGAATATGATGGCGGGGGCGTTCATGCGGGCACAGTACCTGCCCCGATGATCGCGTACCAGTGCTAGATATGCCCTATTCGTGGGCAAAGGGGGACGTTGCCCCCCTTTCGCAGACGGCCTCAGGCGGCCGCGAGTTCTTCGGTCTGATAGACTTGACCGAAGGAGATTTCGAACCAACGCTTGGACAGATCGATCGAGATGCCTGCGCTTTTGGCGACCCGGGCCTGCGTTTCCGGCGTGAAGTCCCAGAGGCCGACGCTGATCGCTTCGCGGCCTTCACCAACGGTGCCAAGCACCTCGGGGGTAGAGCCGATGCGGCGGAAAACACGAACCATATGGGCAAAGATCACGCCAACGAAATGCTCGACCCCGAATTCTTCCATGACATGGCCGCCCGCCAGCATCAACGCTGCGGCGACGCCTGGCCGCGCGCCTTGGGCAAGGCAAAATCGGGTGCATTCCCAGATCAGCGGGCTTTTGATCGTGACGCCATCGGTCAGGTGGGTGAAATGATCGTTCACCATGGTCGGCCCGACAGTGGGCATCAGGCGCAGAGAACCGCCATGCGTACCATCGGGGTTCTGGTAGATGATATAAAGCGGGTTCTCGTGATCGTATTCATCGCGCTCAAGACCATCGGCATCGACAGAAACATCCCAGTCGTGACGAGATTTGAACTGCGCCGCGCGATCCTGGAACATGGTGCGTGCCAGACGCGGGAACTTGTGAAGGTCTTCGCCGTAGATGTAACGGATCATGGTGTTATTCCCCTAAACGATAAGTCGTGATGGGGAAAATTTGCGGCAGCCAGGTTAACGATATTTAACCTCAGCGCGCGCCGACCTAAGCCGGAGTTTACCTCCGGCCCAGCTTAGACCACGATCAACCCTCGGCTCAGGGCCCGTGCGACTGCGTGTGTGGTGTTCATAGCGCCCAACTTGTGGCGCGCGCTTTCCACGTAAACCCGCAGGGTATGTTCCGAAATTGACAAGCTATCCGCCGCTTGTGCCCTGTTATATCCAATGGCCAGAAGGGTCATGGCCTCGATCTCGCGGGGGGACAGGGGCTGAGAGGCTTCCGGCTTCCGGCCAGGCTCGAACTCCAGCGCCTTTTGATTGAATGAATGCGCGATCAGGATCAGGGCACGTCGGTGTTTATTGGTGAATGTCTCCCATTCTGCGTCGGTGCAATTGTGGCTTAGAGTAAAGTGGGCAAACTGGCCGTTCGGGCCGCGGATCGGGATGGAATAACCCTGATTCCCAATGCCATGCGCAATTGCGTCCTGCATGAAATTGCGCGCGGCCTTGCTGGACCAGTCAAGTTGCTTCCAGTCCACCGGGTGAAAGTGCTGGTAACAGCCAACGATGACCGGATCGATCCGCAGATAGCCTTTTTCAACATACTTGTTGACCCAAGCCATATCGTACGTGCCGCAGCCATATTGATCGCCATTGCTGTTCACCCAGTGATAAATCAGATGATCTACACCGAACGCGTCTCGCAGGACTTCGATAACGCCCTGCAGGTCATCCAGACCTTCAGCGCGCTCCAATTGCTCGATTAGTCCTTCCAAGTGCGGCGTGCTTTCCGCAAATCCCACTTCCAGTCCCCTCAACCCGGGACGCCATCTCGGCCTGCGCCACCAGCGACGCGTCATCCAGTTGTGCGGCGAGCGTAGGAAGCCCGTTGGCACGTGCGAATGTCTTCAGGTCGGTCAGAACGTCGAGTATCCAATCATGTCCCATTGGGAACCTCTCTTCCTAGTAGTTAATGAAGCGTTAAATCAACTATAGCACGCACGAATTCGGGCCAATATTCACAGAATTCCCCTCCCCAAAAACTGCGAGGGTGCAAAAAACAAGTCTTTGTTTTCTCACAAGCCCCCCTCGAACGAGAAACGCCCGCGACAGCCGTGGGGCGATTCGCGGGCGTTTCTGATGTTCAGTTGTGGTTGGGCTACTTGCCGGCTTCCAGTGCGTCCTCGAATGTCCGCAGCCCGGTACGGGGGGCCTGAACCAGCACGGCCATGTTGCCGGGCTTGTGCTCGTTCTTCAGCATCTTCATGTGAGCCGCGGGAATCTCGTTCCACGGGAAGACCTCGGACATGCAGGGATCAAGGCGGCGCTCGATCATCAGGCGGTTGGCCGAAGCGGCCTGCTTGAGGTTGGCAAAGTGCGAGCCCTGCAGACGCTTTTGGTGCATCCACATGTACCGAACGTCAAAGGTACAGTTGAAGCCAGAGGTGCCAGCGCAGATCACAACGATCCCGCCCTTCTTCACGATCAGGGTCGACACAGGGAAAGTTGCCTCGCCCGGGTGCTCGAACACCATGTCAACGCTCACGCCTTTGCCGGTGATGTCCCAGATCGCCTTGCCGAACTTGCGGGCCTCTTTGAGCCACTCGTTGTACTCAGGCGTGTTGACCGTGGGCAACTGGCCCCAACAGTTAAAGTCCTTGCGGTTGATGACACCCTTGGCGCCCTGCGCCAGAACGAAATCCCGTTTGCTTTCATCCGAGATCACACCAATCGCGTTGGCGCCCGCCGTGTTGGCCAGTTGGATCGCATAAGACCCCAGACCACCCGAGGCGCCCCAAACCAAAACGTTCTGGCCCGGCTTCAACTCGTGCGGGTGGTGGCCGAACAGCATCCGGTAGGCCGTGGCCAGCGTCAGCGTATAGCAAGCCGCCTCTTCCCAAGTCAGGTGCTTGGGGCGTGGCATCAACTGCTGGGCCTGCACCCGTGTGAACTGCGAGAACGAGCCGTCATGCGTCTCATAGCCCCAAATCCGCTGAGTGGGAGAGAACATCGGATCGCCGCCGTTACACTCTTCATCGTCGCCGTCGTCCTGGTTGCAGTGGATGACAACCTCATCACCGACCTTCCAGCGCTTTACCTTGTCGCCGACCGCCCAAACGATCCCGGAGGCGTCAGAGCCTGCGATATGATAGGGCTGCTTGTGGCCGTCAAACGGGCTGATTGGCACGCCAAGGCCAGCCCAGACACCATTGTAGTTCACCCCGGCCGCCATCACGAGAACCAAAACCTCGTGACTGTCGATTTCCCAAGTGTCCACAACCTCTTGCTGGAACGACTTGTCGGGCTCGCCGTGCCGGTCCCGCCGGATCGCCCAAGCGTACATCTTCTTGGGCACATAGCCCAAGGGGGGCATTTCACCGATCTCATAGAGGTCTTTTTCCGGCGCGTCGTACTGGGCGATCCCCGTTTGCGTGTCCAGAGCCATAGTGGCCTCCTGTCATTGTCCAGTTGTTAACTCTTTCGCGATTGCAGCGCAGAATCGCGGTGTTGACCCCCTGAATACGCGTCGCCGCGCAACATTGCAACGCCAAGAAAAGCTTTTTTGTAATTTTATAACCGAGCAATCGCAGAATTACGGATGCTCGCGCAGAAATTGGGCTGGGGGCAGCGGGCGCTAAAACAGGTGCGAGATCGAGTTGGCGTAAAACTCCACCACCTCCCGCCTGCCATCCTCGATGGAAAACACTCCGTCCTGCTCCAAAAGAACACCGCGTTCCAGAAGTGGACGCAGGCCGGTTTCCACTGCGTAGTCACGATTTCCGCGCGGTAGATGCACATGGCTTTCGTTCAAAGCCTCAAGGGCTTTGGAAAAGGCGCGCTCAATCTCGGCACGGGTCGCGGGGCCTTGCAGCATTATGTGGGCAACAAGCGGAACGGGCAGCACAGGCACAATCTCAGCGACGCGGTTCATCAATACTTCGGAAAGCACTTCTGGGTCTTCAGCGACTTCGGGATAAAGCCGCAAGGACAACGGCTTGCCAAAACTCACCGCGGCATAGCCAAATCGGTGGAACCGCCCGGTCACCCGCAACCAGAGCTGTTTGAGAACAGCCAGAAAGACCACGGTGATCGACGCGCCAAAGCGTTCAGATCTGGATTTCGCCTTTTCAATCAGAACCGAATCTTCGAGCACCCGATCATAATTCAGGGCCACAGGCACAAAGACCACATCCCGCGCCTCAAGGTCGAGATCCTCGACAATATAGCTGAGCAGGCCAAGCTTGGGCGGTCGCAACGCCCCATTCAGGCTTAGCCCACCTTCAGGGAAAATCGCCTGAGCGACGCCACTGCTTGTGGCCATTTGCACGTAGCGCCGTAAGACTTTGCGATACAGGGCATCGTGCGCCTGACGCCGGATGAAATAGGCGCCCATCGAGCGGATCAACCGTGACAACGGCCAGACCTGCGCCCATTCTCCTACGGCATAAGACAGTGTGGTCCGATCCGCCGCGAGATGAGTGACCAGAACGTAATCCATATTAGAGCGATGGTTCATGATGAAAATCACCGTGGCATTTGGATCGATCCCTGCCAGCTCTTGCGGGTCATGGTGGCCCAGACGCACGCGGTAAAGCGCATTCGACAAAATCCGCGCCACCCGCACGCCCCAGCCGAAATAGGCAAAGGCCGAAAATGACGGCACGATTTCACGCGCATAACGGCGGGCCTGCTCAAAGGCGACGTCCTCTCTTACGCCATTCTTTTGGGCGTAATCCACAATGGCTTGAGTCACCTCAGGATCATAACACAGCCGCTGGATCAGATCGTAGCGCCGAAGCAGCTTGAAGGGCTGGATGGGACGTTGCAGGCGCTTGTTCAATTGGGCAACGGCCCGCTCCATCCTGCGCCGGAAGAACCAGCGCACTGAAGGGAACAGAAAATGCGAGGCAAAAGTCACACCCGCAAAAAGCAGGATCAGGACGAAAAGCCAGAGCGGAAGAGTCACAGGGGACATCATGGCTTGACGGTGGCAGGCGAAAACTGCCTGCGCAAGAGGCAGAACGCAAGCAGCTCTCAGGGCATTGCTCGGTCAGCGAACAGACTGCACAGGTCTGATACCGCAAAAATACCGCATTGCATTGGCGACACGCAGGCCTTCAGACTATGCTGCAACTGCAATCGCCGCATCGCGGCGAATTGACAGAGACATATTCTTTCGCGTAATGCTTTCCAAACGCAATAAGATTGCCACGCCAAATTGCCCTGACCGGAGACCCAGATGACCGAAACCCAGACACGTGACAAGCCTTGGCTGATCCGCACCTATGCCGGCCATTCGACGGCCTCCGCCTCCAACGCGCTGTACCGCAATAACCTTGCCAAGGGTCAGACCGGTCTTTCTGTGGCCTTCGACCTGCCGACACAGACGGGTTATGACAGCGACCATGTTCTGGCGCGCGGCGAGGTTGGCAAGGTCGGTGTCCCAGTTTGTCATCTGGGTGACATGCGCACGCTGTTTCAGGAAATTCCGCTGGAGCAGATGAACACCTCAATGACGATCAACGCGACAGCCCCTTGGCTGCTGTCGCTTTATATTGCGGCGGCCGAGGAACAAGGGGCGGATATCTCCAAGCTTCAAGGCACGGTGCAGAACGACCTGATCAAGGAATACCTGTCGCGCGGCACCTATATCTGCCCGCCGAAACCTAGCCTCAAGATGATCGGGGATGTGGCTGAATACTGCTATCGACATGTTCCCAAATGGAATCCGATGAATGTTTGTTCCTATCACTTGCAAGAGGCTGGCGCGACCCCCGAACAAGAGCTTTCTTTTGCGCTTGCCACGGCAATTGCCGTTCTGGACGAGTTAAAGCCGCGCGTCGCCGACGAAGATTTCCCGGCGCTTTGCGGGCGGATTTCCTTTTTTGTGAATGCAGGCATCCGTTTCGTCACCGAGATGTGCAAGATGCGCGCATTTGTCGATCTCTGGGACGAAATCCTGTTGGAACGCTATGGCGTAGACGAACCCAAATACCGCCGGTTCCGCTATGGCGTGCAGGTCAACAGCCTTGGCCTGACGGAACAACAGCCCGAGAACAACGTCTACCGCATTCTGATCGAAATGCTCGCAGTGACACTGAGCAAAAAAGCGCGCGCGCGTGCCGTACAGTTGCCGGCCTGGAACGAGGCGCTTGGCCTGCCCCGCCCGTGGGATCAACAATGGTCAATGCGCATGCAGCAGATCCTGGCGTATGAAACCGATTTGCTGGAATACGACGACCTGTTTGATGACAATCCTGCAGTGGATCGCAAGGTCCAGGCGCTGAAGGACGGAGCGCGCGCCGAATTGGCGAATATCGGGTCAATGGGCGGCGCGATTGGCGCGATCGACTATATGAAGGGCCGCTTGGTGGACTCGAACGCCGAACGTCTGGGACGGATCGAGCGCAACGAAACCGTTGTGGTCGGCGTGAACCGCTGGACAGACGGAGAAGCCAGCCCGTTGGTCGGCGAAGACGGTGGCATCATGGTGGTCGATCCGGCGGTTGAACAGGAACAGATCGGACGCCTGAACGAGTGGCGTGCGACGCGGGACAACGTGGCTGTCAAATCCGCACTCGCAGCCCTGAGAAAAGCAGCTGCAAAGGGCGAAAACGTCATGCCGGCGTCGATCGCCTGTGCCAAGGCGGGCGTCACCACCGGTGAATGGGCGGGCGAGATGCGCGCCGTTCATGGCGAATACCGTGCGCCCACCGGGGTTTCAAAGGCTGTGTCGAACAAGACCGAAGGTCTGGACGACCTGCGTGCCATGGTCGACGCGGTCAGCGACAGCCTTGGTCAAAGATTGAAATTCCTTGTCGGCAAGCCGGGGCTTGACGGTCATTCCAACGGTGCTGAACAGATTGCATTTCGTGCGCGAGATTGCGGAATGGACATCGACTATGAGGGTATTCGCCTGACGCCAGAGCAGATTGTCGAGGCCGCAAAGAACGGCGCCCATGTCTTGGGTCTTTCGATCCTTTCTGGCAGCCATATCCCATTGGTCGAAGAGGTTATGCAGCGCATGCGCGAGGCCGGACTAGGTACTCCGGTCGTTGTCGGCGGAATCATCCCGGACGACGATGCGGCGCGGCTATTGGCCATGGGCGTCGCCAAGGTCTATACCCCAAAGGATTTCGAACTAAACGCCATTATGCGCGATGTCGTGACTCTGGCCGATCCCAAGGCAGTTGCCGCCGAATAAGGCTCAACCGCAGCTTGCGAGCTCGCAAGGCCATTCCCTATAACAGGGCGTGGCCTTGTTTTTTTTGCGCGAATTCCAGCCAATATGCTCGTTCAATTGCGCCTGCCACAAAATAATGCCTTGTGATATTGGCGATAATTTCTATTTCTCCAACTGGTATATGGAGACAAAGAATGAATATCGATCTGGACAACCTTTCGAGGGACGAGCTGCAAGCTCTGATCAAAGACGCTCAAAAAGCCCTGAAATCTGTTGATGCGCGCCGAATGGCCGAGGCGAAACGTGCTGCTGAAAAAGCCGCAAAAGAATTTGGCTTTTCGTTGGATGAAGTGATCGGCTCAGGTGCCAAAGGGTCCAAGGGCGCACCAAAATATGCCAACCCCGCCGATCCCAGCCAGACCTGGACAGGCCGCGGTCGCAAACCCAATTGGGTGATCGAGGCCTTGGCCTCCGGAAAAACGCTTGACGATCTGAGCCTTTAATCGGATTGCGATATGACGTTTCACATCGGCGCTGAACCTGGGCAGATCGCAGAAACAGTCCTTTTGCCCGGCGATCCACTGCGGGCAGAATGGGCGGCTCAAACCTTTCTGGACAATCCAGAATGCGTCAACCGCGTCCGCGGAATGCTTGGGTATACGGGAACTTACAAAGGCAACCGTGTGACGATCCACGGTTCGGGCATGGGAATGCCGAGCCTGTCGATCTATGCCAATGAGCTGATCAAGGATTATGGCGCAAAAACGCTGGTCCGAATTGGATCGTGCGGCGCGATGCAGAAAACCGTCGGTATTCGCGACGTTATTCTCGCAATGACTGCCTCTTCACTTTCAACCCCGTCGCGCGGAATTTTTAAGGAATTGAACTTCGCACCCTGCGCGGACTTCGGCCTTTTGCGGGCGGCTGCCGAGGTTGCAGAAAAACGCGGCGTAACGCACCACGTTGGCGGTATTTATTCCTCAGACGTATTTTATGACGAGCGTCCCGATTTGAACGAACAGATGACCCGACATGGAATTCTGGGCGTCGAAATGGAGGCGGCCGAACTTTATAATCTTGCCGCGCGCTATGGCGTGCGCGCCTTGGCGGTCCTAACTGTTTCCGATCACCTAATTACCCATGAGGCCCTGCCCGCCGAGGATCGGGAACGGTCTTTCGGCGACATGGTGGAAATTGCGTTGGACGCCGCTTTTTCCTGAGATCACAGCCCCTTGATAAAGCCCCCCCCGCACAGCGCCTTTGGCACTGGCGGGGCCTCCCTTTTTGTGGGCAGCAAGAGCGGCGCTATTGTTGCCACCGTCGAAAACCACAAAATTGGTGACATTCAACGCCAAAAATTTTGGGATTCAGGTCGTTGAGGTCGCCGCACGGCAACAGGAATCCGATCGCGCGCATGTCATCTCAGGCCGTGACCGAGTAGACCACCGCCCTACAGCCCATGACTGCCGTCATAGCCATTTCGCGCTGGTTCGTGCCACGCCTCCAACATCTGTGGATCGGGCGCAAGAATGTCGACCTTCAGTGGATGACAGGATGCCATATCCGAACTGTGCTCGGACCCGCAATCGCCGCCAGGACAGGCACTTAGCGCGCCCAAAAGGTCGATCTCGGCGAAAAAAGTCAGATGATCGCCGGGGCGAACCGGGCTGGCCTTCATGAAATATTGCCCGGTATCACGGGTAAAGCCCGTGCACATGAAGGCGTTCAGAACGTCGTGGACATGTGGCTCAGCTTGATCCAGACGAAGATCCATCGCCTGCGCCAGAGCGCGGGTCAGGTTCGAATGGCAACAATGGTGATACTGGCTGCCCTGCAATAGGTTCCCGGTATAAGGATCGCACCGCGTCCCGATCACGTCATGGACCGAGCCTCCGAATGCGTCGATGCCATACCACTCCAGCGTGTCCTCGACGATCGTCGCCATCGGCCGCAAATTCGGAAAGTTCGACCACATCCGTTCTCCAACGGACAGATGCGTGCCGTGCAAAGCGCGGGTCTTGCCTGAATAGAACCGTTCGGACAGATCGTTGGCATTCCACAGGTTCAAATCGCCAACTTGTGAGCCCTCGGTGCAAGTAATGCGGAAAAAGTGACCTTTGGGAACACTGAACGAACAAGCCTGGCGCGGCTCGGCGATCACGGTTTCCGTCACAGCGGCGGTCGCCAAGGCACGCCCGTAAAGCGCCATATCCGGTTGCGGCAGGCTTTCGTTGGGATAGCAAATGACAGGCAAAACGGCGCGGCGCGCCTCGGCGTCAGATGGGGCTTGAGTCATGGCCTCTCCTGTGGTTTTGCACAGCTAAGGCCTTTGGCTGCGCTCTGTCCAGACACATGCGCCCAGTGAAGCGAGCTGGTTTTCGGGATTTGGAAAAGAAACTGTGCCGGAGCACCCAAACCCCGACCCTCACCACAACGTAAGCCCAAAAAAGGCAGGGCCTACGGTCAGGGTTAACCGCAGGCCCGCAGTCGCCGCTATTCACGACCACCGAAATTGTCGGCGCGCCCCGGTCAAGGAACACGCTGATGGGGTCAGATCACCACGACATCCAGCGGCGGGAAGCCGTTGAAGCCAACCGACGCATAGGTCGAGGTGTAAGCTCCGCAATTGCGGATCACGATCCGGTCGCCCGAAGCCAGACCCAGCGGCAATTGGACCGGCTGCTTTTCGTACAGCACATCCGCGCTGTCGCAGGACGGGCCTGCAAGGATACAGGGGCCTGTCGGCTCGTGGTCGCGCGAGGTCATGAATTGATAGCGGATCGCTTCGCCTTCGGTTTCGGCAAGTCCCGAAAAACGGCCAATGTCGAGATAGACCCAACGGTGCAGATCATTGTCAGACTTGCGCGAAACCAGCAGAACCTCGGCGGCAATTGCGCCTGCCTCGGCCACAAGGCCGCGGCCCGGCTCGGCCATGATCTGCTCGACAGCGCCAAAACGAGCGCGGATCTGCGACATAACCTCAGCGGCATAGTTTGCGGGTGCGTCGATGCTCTGGCCGTGAAAGGCCGGGAACCCGCCGCCGATGTTAAGCAAGGTCAGCTCGTGGCCAGCGTCTTGCGCGGCTTTCCAGATCGCCGCCACCTGATCCAGCACCGGCGCCCACATCGCGGCGCGGCGCGTTTGCGAGCCGACGTGGAAGGACAGGCCAACCGGGTACAGGTCCAGCGACTTGGCAAGGTCGATCAGGCCAAGCACCTTGTCACGGGTGCAGCCGAATTTGCGGGTCAGCGGCCAGTCGGCTTCGCAATTCTCGACGATGACACGGATATAGACGCGGGCACCGGGCGCATTTTGCGCCAGCTTCAGCAGTTCTTCTTCGGCGTCTGCGGCGAACAGGGTGATGCCTGCCTCGTGCGCCCATGCAATATCGGAGGCCCGCTTGATGGTGTTGCCAAAGGAAATGCGGTCCGGCGTGGCGCCAGCGGCCAGGCAAGCCTGAATTTCGACACGCGATGCGGCATCAAATCCCGAGCCAAGCCCAACCAGAGTGGACAAGATTTCAGGGGCTGGGTTGGCTTTTACGGCATAGTGGATGTGCGCACGTCCCAGACCTTGGGCCAGCGCAGCATACTGGCGTGCGACGGCGGCACGATCAATCACCAGCGTCGGGCGCTCAAAGCTGTGCATGCCGATATAGGCCTCTGCGGCGCTGAGCGAAGATTGGGTTGCGGACAGGGAATCACAGGCGGCGAGCCCGGTTACGTAGGCGTTCATAGTCATCTCCGATCAGACCCGGGCCAACATGGCCCGACCAGTATAAAGGGAGACGTTACCGTCGCTACGTAACCTTAGGGGTGTAACCCCTTTCGCCAGAGGTGCGTGCGTTGGCGTCTGTGAGCGGGCATATGAGGCCAAAGGCGGATTCGATCAAGAAGAAATTTCCCCTTTTACGAGAAATTTTGAAATAAATGTTTGTGGGATACATCATTCCCGGCTGCCGCGTTCGTGGCGGCGGCGCCATTCGCGAGCATAGACAGATTCTTCACTGTGTTTTCGTGTCAGAGCCTGGGCACGGGCGGCGGCTTCTTGCGGGGTCTCGGCCCGGGTTTCGGACGGCAGGGTCATTGCCGCGCGCTGATAGGGAATGACCTGCACCATCGGCGTACCTGCGGGCAATGTCATCTCGGTGGTCTCACCGGTCCAGAGAAATGGCACATTGATAGGGACATCCAGCGCGTCGCAATCCACGGAACCACTGAACGTCTGAAATGGAAGCTCAAAATGATTGATCGGATGAAGAAATGCCGCTGACCATCCGGCAGGCAGAACCACCCGCCACGGGTTGATGAATTTGAGCGGTTGCTTGCCTTGAAAAGGCGGTTTGTCAGCGCCAATTTGGCCGGGATGATGAAGGTCCAAGGGGGCAAAGGCGACGTCACGACTCCAGTGAAACTGCAACTGGCCGGTTTGAGGATCTGCCCCGGTCGAAATGCTGTAAGGCAGTGGAATGATCCAGCCAAGCGACATCACATCGGCCACTGGCAGACAGGCGCGAACGGTCAATCCGGGCAACCCATGCGCGTCCATCATGTCCATCTCTCGGGGCAAGGCGCGGAACCACTCCGGAAGTTCCTTGGAGGCGGGTACAGGCGGTGGGATCCGGCCCTCAAGTTCGGGCGGGCAGAGGAACGAAATCTCGCTCATCGCTGGTCGCTCTGATTCACGCAGATCTTGGGGGGTTTGCCCTGCGGTCCGCGTGTTTCCTTACCGCAATTGACGCAGGTCCAACGGCTTTCGGTTCCGTCACGATATTCACGCCAACGGCACCGGCGCGTTGCCCGGTTCGAAAAGATGACGACAAGAAGAAAAGCGATGAGAACGCCGACGACAACAATCATTCCAAAAGCCTAGGCAGCTCTGAAAGTTGCCGCAAGGGCCGCACTCAGAGGCATGGTGCGACTGATATGCGCAGGAATTGTCAACATGCGGCTCCCGGGTCCATGAGTTTCAACCCCGAGGCTGAGAAACCCGTGATCCCGGGTGGAGATCAGTCAGATTCCGAGCAGATACGGCGTGTGATCTGCGACGGTCCAAACATTGCGTGTTCAGCTTTCTGGATCGTACCAATCCGGATCAAGCCGCGACTGGCAAGTCTTCGTAAACGGGCGACTCGCAAACCGGACGCTTTTCCGGGGTATAATAGGCCCATGCCTGTTCAAGGGCTTCAAGGGCGCGTTCTGCGGGGGACTTCTGCAGTTTGTTCATAGGAGGTGTCTTCCTGTTTGTGACTCCTCTTCCCTGACCGCAAACTATGCCTTGCCCTGCCCTCGTACATCAAACAATCGCGCAAAGGCGGTTTGCGGCAGAAGCAAGTTTCCGCAGGGGAATCCAAAACCAAAAAGCCGGCCCAAAAGGACCGGCTTTTCAGCAATTTACAGGATTCGGCGCTTACACAGCGCGATCCACCATCATCTTCTTGATTTCGGCAATCGCCAGCGCCGGGTTCAACCCTTTGGGGCAAGTGCGGGCGCAGTTCATGATGGTGTGGCAGCGATACAGCTTGAAGGGATCCTCAAGCTCATCCAGACGCTCGCCTGTGGCCTCATCGCGGCTGTCGATGATCCAGCGATAGGCATGCAGCAGCGCCGCCGGTCCAAGGTACCGGTCGCCATTCCACCAGTAACTCGGGCAAGAGGTCGAACAGGACGCGCACATAACGCATTCATACAGACCATCAAGCTTTTTGCGATCCTCGATGGACTGCTTCCACTCTTTCGCCGGGCGGTTGGTCTTGGTCTCGAGCCAAGGCATGATGCTGGCGTGCTGCGCATAAAAATGGGTCAGGTCAGGGATCAGATCCTTGACCACCGGCATGTGCGGCAGCGGATAGATCTTAACGTCGCCCTTGATCTCGTCGAGACCATAGATGCAGGCCAGCGTGTTGATCCCGTCAATGTTCATCGCACAAGACCCACAGATGCCCTCGCGGCAGGACCGACGGAAGGTCAGGGTCGGGTCGATCTCATTCTTGATCTTGATGAGCGCGCCCAAAACCATCGGCCCGCATTTGTCCATGTCGAGGAAGTAAGTGTCGACACGGGGATTTTCTCCATCTTCCGGGCTCCAGCGATAAATCTGGAACTTGCGGGTGTTGGTCGATCCTTCCGGTTTGGGCCATGTCTTACCCGTGCGGATCTTGGAATTCTTGGGGAGGGTGAATTGAACCATCTCTCTCTCCTTATAGAAGCAAAGCGGGCAAGCCTTCGGCTGCCAGGCAGGTCAATGTCTCGGGCTTTGAGACGATGTTGGTGACAATCTCCACCGTGGATTGGGTCGGGCCAGCCACGCTGTCGAGCGCAAGCGCCCGGATTTGCGGAGCGCTGGCATTGTCGATGATGCAATTAATCGTGGGCTCGACCGGAACACCGGGAAAGCGTTCGGCAACCACCGGGGTGATGGCCGAGCGCGCAGCCTCGCGGGCGAATTGATCCTGTGCCTGCGGCGAGCACGCCGCCAGACCAAGGCCCGCAAGCAAGACGGCCCCGCGAACCCTATGTCCCATCAGTTGAAACAATAGGAGTTTCCCTTGTACAACTTGGGCGCGCCCGGGTTGCATCCGGCCGACAAATTCATCATCCCGCCGTTGGAGCGTGTCACGTAACCGCTGCCCTCTGGGCCAGCAAAGCCCAGATGACGCGCCGCACAGGCATTGATCTCGTGCGCGGCGCCAGCACTGACGACCCCGCCTTCGACCACCCTCAGCATGGGATAGCCATTGCGATAGGTCGTCTCAATATAGGTTTCAGCGCCATTGGGCGGCACGCCAAACAGGCGGTCCTGACAGGCCAGCAGGATATCGCGCTGGCCGCGTTCGGATTCGGCCTGAACCGAGTCGGCAAACCCTGCGCTGCCGCTCAGCGAAACGGCCAGAATCGCGGCGGCCCCTACCCCTGTCAAAACCTTGCGCATCAGAACGTCCTCGCTTTTGGAGCAATCTTTTTCAACTCAATGCCGCCTTCCGCTTCGGTGGTCAGCGGATCGACGATCACCGGGCGGTAGGTCAGATCAACCTTGTTGCCCTCGACGCGCGAAATCGTGTGCACACGCCAGTTTTCGTCGTCGCGAGTGGCAAAATCCTCGTGTGCATGAGCCCCGCGGCTTTCCTTGCGTGCCTCGGCACCAACGATGGTGGCCAGCGCGTTGGGCATGAGGTTTGTCAGCTCCAGCGTTTCCATCAAGTCCGAGTTCCAGACGAGGCTGCGGTCTGTGACCTTGATATCGTCCAACTTCGCCGCGATGGCGGTCATCGCCTCGACGCCTTCGGCCATGGTCTTGGCCGTGCGGAACACCGCAGCATCGCGCTGCATGGTTTTCTGCATCTCAAGGCGCAGCTCAGCAGTCGGGGTGCCACCGTTGGCATTGCGCAGACCGTCAAAACGGTCAAAGGCTTTGTCGATCTCTGACGCGGGTGCCTTGAGCGTCGCGGTCTCCGGGTTGACGATCTTGCCAGCGCGGATGGCGGCGGCACGGCCAAAGACCACAAGGTCAATGAGCGAGTTCGAGCCAAGACGGTTGGCGCCATGCACCGAGGCACAGCCCGCCTCGCCCACGGCCATCAGGCCCGGCACAATCGCTTGCGGGTCATCCTTGGAGGGATTCAGCACCTCGCCCCAATAGTTCGTTGGGATGCCGCCCATGTTGTAGTGCACCGTGGGCAGAACCGGAATCGGCTCCTTGGTGACGTCGACACCGGCAAAGATCTTGGCGCTTTCTGAAATGCCGGGCAGACGCTCGGCCAGCGCTTCGGCAGGCAGGTGCGACAGGTTGAGGTGGATGTGGTCCCCCTCCTCGCCAACACCGCGGCCCTCGCGGATCTCCATGGTCATGGAGCGCGAGACGTAGTCACGTGGCGCGAGATCCTTGTAGGTCGGCGCGTAGCGCTCCATGAAACGCTCGCCTTCGGAGTTGGTCAGGTAACCGCCCTCACCGCGTGCGCCCTCGGTGATCAGGCAGCCGGAACCGTAGATGCCCGTGGGGTGGAACTGAACGAATTCCATATCCTGCAGCGGCAGCCCTGCGCGGGCGACCATGCCGCCACCGTCGCCGGTGCAGGTGTGCGCGGAGGTGGCGGAGAAATAGGCGCGGCCATAGCCACCGGTCGCCAGAACGACCATTTTGGCGTTGAAGACATGCATCGTGCCGTCATCGAGTTTCCAGCAAACCACGCCTTTGCATTCACCGTCTTCCATCAGCAGGTCGATGGCGAAATACTCGATGTAGAATTCCGCATTGTTCTTCAGCGACTGGCCATAGAGCGTGTGCAGAATGGCGTGGCCGGTGCGGTCAGCGGCCGCGCAGGTGCGCTGCACCGGAGGGCCTTCGCCGAATTCTGTGGTGTGCCCACCGAACGGGCGCTGATAAATTTTGCCTTCTTCGGTACGGCTGAACGGCACGCCGTAATGCTCAAGCTCATAAACCGCCTTGGGCGCTTCACGGGCGAGATATTCCATCGCGTCGGTATCGCCAAGCCAGTCCGACCCTTTTACAGTGTCGAACATATGCCATTGCCAGCTGTCGGGGCCCATGTTGGACAGCGACGCGGCAATGCCGCCCTGCGCGGCAACAGTGTGCGAGCGGGTCGGGAAAACCTTGGTGACGCAAGCGGTGCGCAGCCCCTGCTCGGCCATGCCCAGCGTCGCGCGAAGTCCCGCGCCGCCGGCGCCGACGACCACGACGTCATAATCATGCGTCTCGTATTCGTATGCAGCCATTGTTCTTTACCTTGAATTTAGAGGGCCAGTCGCGCAATGGCGAAGATGCCGACAGCGGCGGCGCCATAGCTGAGGCAGGTCACAAGCAAAATCACCACTTTCTCGGTGGTGCCGTGGACGTAGTCCTCGATCATGACCTGGGCGCCATCGTTGAAGTGTTTGAAGCCAACGGCGATGGTCAGCGCGGCGATGATCGCCGGGAAGGGGCGGCTGTAATAGGCCAGCACCTCTTCGTACGTGCCCCCAAGGGCGCTGCCAAAGGTGAAGACGAAGAACGGGATGAGGATCAGCAGCGCAACAGCGCTTTTCTTCATGGCCCAGAAGTGCCCAGTGCCGGATTTCGCAGAACCCATGCCAACGGCGCGTTTGCGGTCGGTCAGAAATGCCATAGTTCAGCGCTCCCTTACACGATCAATGCGGTGAGAATTGTCAGGATTACCGAGCCGCCGACAACGGCCCAACCCAGTTTCTCGGCGCTCTCGAGATCAAGCATCTTGGCATTGTCCCAGATCAGGTGCCGGATGCCTGCCAGCGTGTGATACCACAACGCCCAAAGCGACAGGAACATGATCAGATCGCCAAACCAAGAGGTGACGAAAGCGTTGACCGTGTTGAAATAGTCTTCGGAGGTCGCAGCGGCGAGCAGCCACCAAACGATCAGCAGCGACCCGACGATCAAACCGTTTCCGGTGATGCGGGTCAGGATCGAGGTGATGGAGTTCAACTGCGGGCGGTAAATCTGCAGGTGCGGTGACAGCGGGCGGTTGCCACGGTTCACGTCGGCCATGAGCGATGTCCTTTCGGTTCCCTTGACTTGTGTTGTAATGGTTTTGTGGCACAAGTCACGGGGGCACAGCGCTAACAAGCGCGGTTTTTTGGCGCAACTTGGGTCTTTTCTGTTAATTTGTGATCACACACGAAAAACCGTGATCACAAATTCATGGCAACACAAAAAGAATTTGTCGCTAACCAACGATGCCTTTGATTCTTAGCCTGAATATTTCACTCAGGAAAACCAAGTCGATTGAGGGCCGCCCGGCTTTGCTGACGCAACCCTTGATCGTCGGAGCTCAGTTCTCTGTGTATTCGCGCCATGAGGGTCGACAATTTTTGTTGCTCGATCAAGGCGCGCAGCGTTTCAGGGATATTGGCCTCGGGTATGGCCAGCACCTCTTCGGATACATGTGGCAGCGAAGTATGTGGCATGAAAAGCCCCCATCGAGTGTGCGAATCTCTCTCTCCCTGACAAAACCTTAACTTTTGATCGGAGCACGAGTGACTCCTTTTTGTGACCTGCCCCGGGACGACAACAACATCACATCGGCATCAGCGCCCAATAGTCGAGGTCCAGAAGAACATTTTTGCCATACTTGCCGTCCTCGCCCTTCAAGGTGAATGGCTCCCCTCCTTTGGTCGCCACAAGGCGCAGGCGGATGGCACCAACGCCGGGAGCCGACGTCTCGGCCTTGTCCAGCACCTCGCTCCAGGCCTTGACGGTGTCGCCCGCGAAACAGGGGTTTGCATGGGCGCCGCCGTTCAACCCGACGATCATCTGGGCATTGGCCAGCCCATTAAAAGACAACGCACGCGCCATTGAGATGACATGCCCGCCATAGATCAGGCGGCCTTCGGGGCGGAAGGTCAGGTCGAAATGAACCTTGGCCGTGTTCTGCCATAGGCGCGTCGCGATCATGTGCTCGGCCTCTTCGATGGTGACGCCATCGACGTGGTCAATCTTTTCGCCAATCTCGTAGTCGCCCCAGCGATGCGGCTCGCCGGCGAGGGTAAAATCGTAATCGCTGAAATCAAGGCCCTGCGGGATCGCCAGATCGCCCGGATCAAGGGCCGTTTTCAGATCGGGCAGAACGGTGTCCGGCGCCGGCGCATCAAGGTCGTTCTTACGCACCATGACCCAGCGACAGTACTCCATCACGACTTCGTCGCGCTGGTTGATCCCCCGGGTGCGCACATAGACAACGCCAGTCTTGCCGTTGGAGTTCTGCTTGAGCCCGATCACCTCGGACGTGGAACGCAGCGTATCACCCGGATAGACTGGCATCAGCCAGCGGCCCTCGGCATAGCCAAGGTTCGCGACAGCATTCAAAGAGACATCCGGCACCGTCTTGCCAAAAACCACGTGAAACGCCACCAGATCGTCGATCGGAGAGGCGCTCAGCCCGCAGCGTTGTGCGAACTGGTCAGAAGAATACAGTGCGTGGCGGGCGGGATAAAGCGCGTGGTAGAGCGCCCGCTCCCCGCCCGAGACTGTCCGGGGCACGGCGTGGTCGATGACCTGACCTATGGCGTAATCTTCGAAAAAGCGGCCCGGATTGGTCTTTGCCATTCTTACTGTTCTCCCAGTTTTACATCACGGGTGTAGGTGCCCTCGACCTCTTTCACCACAGCCTGCCCGCAACGCATCACGCCATTGGCTGCGTCAAAGGCATAGGTCGGATCGCCATGCAGCGCCCAGCCCTTGTTCAGGGCGTCCGTGACCTTGTGACAGAAGGCCGAGGTGTCGTCCTCGGACAAAAAGCGATAGAGTTTCATGAGTGTTATCCGAACGTTGGGTATCCAAGCCAAGTGTGGATCATACCGATCACACCCAGCAACACGACCGAGGCAACAAGAAAAATGACATCTTTCTTGATGGTGCCTTTGACAGGCGGCGTCCACTCTGGCTCGGCCCGGTTGATCACGGCCATTTCCACCAAGGCCCATGCCCCGAGCCCACCGAACAGGATAAAGGACGCCACATCGCCATTCACCAAAAGATGCGCTACGGCCCAGAGCAGGAAACCGGTCAGCATCGGGTGGCGCATCTTGTAGAACAGCGCGCCTTTGGAGGGGCCGGGACTGAACATATAAAGCGACACGATCATGATCATGTTGTTGATGCCCACGGTGGCCGGGTGGCGACCCCAGAAAAAGGCACCGTCTGCGGCGCGATAGCCGAAAATCATCATCAGGATCGAAACGGCGAGGGCCCCGGCGATCAGCCCTTTCCCCTTGTCACCCAGATTGGCTCGCGCATCAGGCGCCAGCCGTTTGAACAAATGCGCAGCCCACCAAAGCGCGACACCCAGAATCAAGAGCAGCATTACAGTCTCCCTGTTTCGTTTAGGTGCAGCCTCGCTTTATTCTGTCAGAGCCGCAATGGCTTCGGCCTTGGCAAGGGTCTTGCGGGCGGTTTCGACATGCAGGTTTTCAACGATCTTGCCGTCGACCACGGCGACACCGCCGCCCTTTGCCACCGTCTCTTCGAAAGCGTCAATTTGGCGCTTGGCAAGATCGATTTCAGCTTCAGACGGGGCAAAGGCCGCATTGGCAACCTCGATTTGCGCCGGGTGGATCAGCGTCTTGCCATCCATACCCATATCGCGGCCTTGCTCGCATTCCGCTTTCAGGCCTTCATCGTCCTTGAAAGCATTATAAACTCCATCGACGATCACCACATCGTGGGCTTTCGCGGCCAGAAGGCATAGGCCAATCCCTGGCAACATCGGCAAGCGGTCAGCCCGGAACCGGCTGTTCAGTTCCTTGGCCAGATCGTTGGTGCCCATCACCATACCTGCCAATTTCGGATGCGCGGCAATCTCGGCGGCCGCAAGCATCCCCTTGGGCGTCTCCATCATCGCCCAAAGCGGCTTGTCACACAGGCTTGCCAACGCATCCAACTGAGCGGCGTTTTCAACCTTGGGCAGCAGGATGGCATCACAGTCCATTTCTGCGACGGCCTTGGCGTCCGCCTCGCCCCATTCGGTGTCTAGACCGTTGATGCGAACGATGCGGGTGCGATTGCCATAGCTGGTCTTGAGGGCGGCCGTCAGCGTGCCGCGGGCGGCCACCTTTTCTCCGGGGGCCACCGCGTCTTCGAGATCGAAGATTATCGCATCGATGGGCAGCGTCCGGGCCTTTTCCAAGGCACGATCCTTGGAGCCGGGGATATAGAGAACCGAGCGGTAGGGGCGGGCTGCCATGTCCATGAAAACCTCCTGAGGGCAATAATGTTGCGCGCAAAGGGGCATTTTTAGTTGGAAAGTTCAAGACTAAATACGCCGCAGTGCAGAAAATACACGAAAATGCGATGCTTTTTCAGGCGAATTATTTCGCATTCGACGCACCGCGCGCGTCGTTAACCTTATCTAAGCGGCTGAGACCGGATGGTATGGACATCGCCGAAAAGCGGCGAGGGAAAGGGCGAAACAGGGCCGCCCACCCGGATCGAGGGGACCCAAAAGGGACCGGACGGGCGGCAAAGCCGCGATCAAGCCGGTGCGCAACCAAAAGGGTAATGCGATGACGGAAAAGTTTGTGAAACTGACGATGCTGTCAGCAGGCGTGTTGCTGGCTGCGGCCACGATGGTCAAGGCACAAAGCGCGCAGAATTGCGCGCCGCGCGATCTGGTCGTGACGCGGCTGGCGGATAAATACGGTGAAACGCGCCAGTCCATGGGATTGGGCAGCAACAACGCCATGATGGAGGTGTTCGCCTCGGTCGAGACTGGCTCCTGGACCATCACCGTAACGACGGCTCAGGGCGTGACCTGCCTGGTGGCCAGCGGCCAGGCCTTTGAGGAACTTGCAGAGGCGCTCCCACCCAAAGGTGACGATGCTTGATCCAGAGGGAAGACGATAAGCCGGCAAAAATCGAGTGAGGGGGGCTCTACCCCTGTCGCCAAGGCGCCCCCCTCCCCCCGGAATATTTGACAACCTGTGAGACAGGCGCGGCGTTTCAGGTCAGTACGTCATAGATCAACTTCAGACCAGTGCAGGTCAGCGCCACATAGGTAACTGCAAAGAAGAGGCTTTCGGGCATTTTATGGTGTGCCTTGATGCCCAGCCAGGTGCCCAGAACGGCAAACGGGGCCAGCGCAAGATCCATCAAAAGCGTCTCTTTGGTGAAAATGCCCATGCCGGCGTAAAAGCCCGACTTGAACAGGTTGACGGCCCAGAAAATCAGGACCGTCGTCGCCTGATAGCGTGTCTTGGCCAGCCCCTGCCCCAGCAGATAAACCGCGGCGGCCGGCCCGCCCGCATGGCTTACAAAACTGGTAAACCCCAATACCAATCCAGCAATCAAACCAGTGCGCCTGCCAAATCGCGTACGGCCCAATCGGATCAGGCCAAACTTTTGTGCCGCTTGCCAAGCGACAAAAAGCAAGGCCACCACGCCGATGATCAGGCGGATCGCATCGGGGTTTGCCCAAGCATAGAAAAGCGCGCCGATCACTGTGCCGGGAATTCCGCCCAGCAGCAGCACCTTGGCCGAAGGCCAATCCCATTTACGCCAGTATGCGGGCAGACTGCTGGCATCGATCAGCATCAAAAGCGGCAGCATCAACCCCAGCGCGATCCCGGGATCCAGCACAAGCGCAAGAATCGACGCGCTGGCAAAGGCGACCCCAGAGCCAAAACCGCCTTTGGAAATCCCCGCAAAGATCACGGCTGGGATCGTAAAGGCAAAAACTGAAAGGCTAAATAATTCCAACTGGATCACCTCTAAGCTGTCGATTAATCAGCCATTATCGCGCCGGCGATCAAAGTGATAGCCCTAACGGCAAATGTGCCGCGGCGCAGCACCCTTGCGCGACGCTTCGTAAAGGCTTAGGCAAACGGCCAAATTCACGTAGGACTGGAGACAAAATCCATGGCCAGACCCAAAATCGCCCTGATCGGCGCGGGACAGATTGGCGGAACGCTTGCTCACCTTGCAGCAATGAAAGAATTGGGCGACGTCGTCCTGTTCGACATTGCTGAGGGCACGCCTGAAGGCAAGGCGCTCGACATCGCCGAATCCGGCCCCAGCGAAGGCTTTGACGCCAAGCTGCGCGGCACACAGGACTATGCCGATATCGCTGGCGCAGACGTCTGCATCGTCACCGCTGGCGTGCCGCGCAAGCCCGGCATGAGCCGCGACGACCTCCTCGGGATCAACCTCAAGGTCATGAAGTCGGTTGGCGAAGGCATCCGCGATAACGCCCCCGACGCGTTCGTGATCTGCATTACAAACCCGCTCGACGCGATGGTCTGGGCTTTGCAGCAGTTCTCGGGCCTGCCCGCGAACAAGGTCTGCGGCATGGCCGGTGTTCTGGACAGCGCACGCTTCCGCCACTTCCTGTCGCTGGAATTCGATGTCTCGATGAAAGACGTCAGTGCCTTCGTTCTGGGTGGTCACGGCGATACCATGGTGCCTTCGGTGCGTTACTCGACCGTTGGCGGCATCCCGCTGCCCGATCTGGTCGAAATGGGCCTGACCACACAGGACAAGCTTGACGCCATCGTACAGCGCACCCGTGACGGCGGCGCCGAGATCGTTGGCCTGCTGAAGACCGGATCGGCGTTCTACGCCCCGGCAACCTCGGCGATCGAGATGGCCGAAGCCTATCTGAAAGACCAAAAGCGCGTTCTGCCCTGCGCCGCCCATTGCGATGGCGAGCTGGGCGTGAAGGACATGTATGTCGGCGTGCCGACCGTGATTGGCGCTGGCGGCATCGAGAAGGTCTTGAACATCAAGCTTAACAAAGAAGAGCAAGAGATGTTCGACAAATCGGTTGATGCGGTCAAAGGTCTGGTCGAAGCCTGCAAGGCGATCGACAGCTCGCTGACCTGATCCGCAATCGATTTTATGAATGCAGCCCCGGGAACCCAGGCGGTCCCCGGGGCTTCTTTTTGACCGGGTCTCAGACCAAGGGCAGGCCGAAGTGTTTGTCGAGGATGGCGCCCAACTGAGGCTGCCGCGCCACCAGCGCCGAATCGAATTTGGCAGGCGACAGATCCGGCATCTGCGACAAAATCCGGGTGATCTCGGGACGCGGGTCAAAGGGGGGCTTCGATCAGCAGTGCGCCGGAGCTAGTCCATCAAAGTGCAACAGATGCGTCGAGGTACTTTTGTACCGCTCGGCCCGGTCGCGGGTGTTGCCCTTGAAAGCCAAATGAATGCCAAAGCGCAAAGGCCCGCAGGCTTGCACGCCGCATTTGCCCGCGCAATGGCCAAGTACGCCTTGCAGCAGCACAGCCAGATGATCGCCAAGGATCACCGGATCGTTCGTCTTGCCGTCCGCGCGGCGATTCAGCCCCTTGGTCGAGGTGCGAAAAACTCCATCAAAATCGCGTTGATCGGGGTATTGGCCGCATAAAGCCGCTCGGCCAAGGGCAGGTGCAATTCGCAGTCCAGTTCGGACAAGACCCTCAATTCATCCGCCAAGGGACGCGACTGCAACAGGAATTCATCTGCATTGATGTGAAACAGCCAGTCAGCATGGGTTCGGGCCAGAGAGTGATTTGCGTTCAGAGATTGCCGACGGTTGATCGATGCGGGCCTTTGGCGGCGCGGGGCAAGATCCTGCTGGGCAAGGTGTCACGATGCCCCCGTTAGCGCGGCCAGTGTTTCGGCGACGGGATCTTGGGGATCATCGAGATAAACATGGACCTCATGCGCGCCGGTTGCCAGATGCCATGCATCATTCCTCAGAACCAACTGAGCAGGCTCGCAAACCGTCATGGCGATAGCCCAATTGGCCACAAATCACCCCTGAGAATCTTTATCGACTCAAGCCTAAACCGGCGCTTCGGCGCCTCCAAGCGCTAACAGTTTATCAACTTGTGATCACACCCGGCAAAGCTGTGATCACAAATGTCGAAAACTCGCGGGATTTTTCCGCTAACACCAATTTTTTGTTTAACTCGGCCTGCTAGGCGGGCCTATACCGTCTGAAATCGCAGCAAAACGGGGATAACCGACCCATGAACATCCACGAATATCAGGCCAAGGCGCTTTTGCGTTCCTACGGCGCACCGGTTTCGGACGGCCGTGCCGTCACGAAAGCCGAAGACGCCAAGAATGCCGCAGGTGAACTGGACGGGCCCCTTTGGGTCGTAAAGGCACAGATCCACGCAGGTGGTCGCGGCAAGGGCAAATTCAAAGAGGCTGAAGCTGGGGAAAAGGGCGGTGTCCGTCTTGCCAAGTCGGTCGAAGAGGCCGCCGAAGAAGCCAAGAAGATGCTCGGCAAGACTCTGGTCACACACCAGACCGGCCCCGCAGGCAAGCAAGTCAACCGCATCTACATCGAAGACGGTTCCGACATTGAGCGTGAGCTGTATCTCGCACTGCTGGTGGACCGCCAGACCAGCCGCATTTCCTTTGTCTGCTCGACCGAGGGCGGCATGGACATCGAAGAGGTCGCCGCATCGACCCCGGAAAAGATCCTGTCCTTCTCAGTTGATCCCGCGACCGGCTACCAGCCGTTCCACGGCCGCCGCGTTGCCTTTTCGCTGGGCCTGACCGGCGGTGCCGTCAAGCAGTGCGTCAAGCTAATGGGCATTCTCTACAAGGCCTTCGTCGAGAAGGACATGGAGATGCTGGAAATCAACCCGCTGATCGTCATGCCCGGCGGCGACCTCAAGGTTCTGGATGCCAAGGTCGGTTTCGACGGGAACGCCATGTACCGCCATCCCGACATCGCGGAACTTCGCGATGAAACCGAGGAAGACTCCAAGGAGCTCGAAGCGTCGAAGTACGACCTGAACTACATCGCGCTGGACGGCGAGATTGGCTGCATGGTCAATGGCGCGGGACTGGCGATGGCGACGATGGACATCATCAAGCTGTACGGCGCAGAGCCTGCCAACTTCCTCGACGTGGGCGGCGGCGCGACCAAGGAAAAGGTCACCGAGGCGTTCAAGATCATCACCTCTGACCCCAACGTCAAAGGCATCCTCGTCAACATCTTCGGCGGCATCATGCGCTGCGATGTGATCGCCGAGGGCGTCATTGCCGCTGTGAAAGAGGTCGGCCTGCAAGTTCCGCTGGTAGTCCGACTTGAGGGCACCAACGTCGAAGAGGGCAAAGCCATCATCAACAACAGCGATGTTGACGTGATCGCGGCGGATGACCTGAGCGACGGCGCGGAGAAGATCGTGAAAGCTGTGAAGGGATAAGGCTTTGAGGCTTGCGGCGATTATCCCCTTTTGCTTGGTTTTGGCTGGACCAGCCAGCGCTCAAGACTTGGCAGAACGCGGCGCCAAATTGTTCGTTAGCGCCTGTCTGAACTCCGAGGCTCTCGCCCTAGATAGGCGAAGCTCCTTTGAGGACGGCGTTCGAGCGGTTGCAGTTGCAGATCATACGTTTGCAGCTGCAAAGCGGCAGGGAATAACAAAAGGACTGTCGGGTCGTCCGGAGGTGACGGTTTCTCGCGACAGAACCGAAAGCGACTATTGGTGCCATGTTTCGTCGAAAGACCTGACAGCGGACGATGTAACCAAGTATTTCGCATGGGTCCAAAAGAAGGCGGGCAACGGAAAGAAACCCACCTCTACAGGACCGGCGAAATGGGATGATGCTCCCTACGACCGTTACATTTCTGGCCGCCGTGCCGAATTCAAGTCCAAGGGTCGCTCGCTGCTACTCGAAGCTTTTCACTTCAAATCATCGAAAGGGCCGGTCGGTTCTTTCACTGTCCACATCGTTCATTCCGTTTCAGACAACTGAAAACGAGCTTGAAAAATCAAGGAGAACGCCAAAATGGCAGTCCTCATCGACGAAAACACCAAAGTGATCTGTCAGGGCCTTACCGGCTCGCAGGGCACGTTCCACACCGAACAGGCCATCGCCTATGGCACCAAGATGGTCGGAGGCGTGACACCGGGCAAGGGTGGCATGACGCACCTCGACCTGCCGGTCTTCAACTCGGTCCATGAGGCCAAGCATGTCACCGAGGCCAATGCCTCCGTGATCTACGTCCCGCCCCCCTTCGCCGCCGACAGTATCCTCGAAGCGATCGACGCGGAGATGGAGCTGATCGTCTGCATCACCGAAGGCATTCCGGTGCTCGACATGATGCGCGTGGCGCGCGCTCTGGATGGCTCCAAGAGCCGTCTGATCGGGCCGAACTGCCCCGGCGTAATCACGCCCGGGGCCTGCAAGATCGGCATCATGCCGGGCCATATCCACAAGCGCGGCTCCGTCGGCGTTGTGTCGCGCTCGGGCACGCTGACCTACGAGGCTGTCAAGCAGACCACTGACATCGGCCTTGGCCAGTCCTCCGCCGTGGGCATCGGCGGCGATCCGATCAAGGGCACCGAGCATATCGACGTGCTGGAGATGTTCCTTGCCGATCCGGAAACCACCTCGATCATCATGATCGGTGAAATCGGTGGCAGCGCGGAAGAAGAAGCCGCGCAGTTCCTGGCCGACGAGAAGAAGAAGGGCCGCTGGAAGCCAACCGCTGGTTTCATCGCGGGCCGCACGGCACCTCCGGGCCGCCGCATGGGCCACGCTGGCGCGATTGTCGCCGGTGGCAAGGGCGGCGCCGAGGACAAGATCGAAGCGATGAAGGCCGCTGGCATCGTCGTCGCCGACAGCCCCGCCACGCTGGGTGAGGCCGTGATGGAAGCGATCAACAAGGGCTGAGAATGCTGTACAGTCGGGGCCACGCCTTTATCTATTCGCAGTTGAACCGGACGGGGAGTTCTTCGACCGGGCTCTACCTGCGTCAGTTTTGTGGCCCTGACTTCACCCCAACGACCCCCTGGACGCCGGAGATCATCTCGAACTCCGGTGTCGTCGGACGTGTTGGCGCGCGCGAGACCTTTACGGTTGAGCCGCGGTTTCAGGTCCACATGGCGCTCGACGCCATGCACGCGGGCCTTGGAGCCGAGATCTGGGATCGCTGTGCCATCGTGTCGAACATGCGAAATCCTTACACGCGGACGATGTCGATCCGGAATGTCTGGGAACGTCAGGGCCGGATCGAAGCCAGCGAGGATGCCGATGTTGTACGCGGGCAGATCGACGCCATGGATATCGAAGGCATGGGTCTGAGGACTCGGGAGCTCACGCATCTGGACGGGCGATATGCCCTGACCCATATCCTGTTCACGGAGACCCTCGAAGGCGATCTTCAGGCGCTGGCCGCGGATCGCGGACTTACCCCGCCGCACCCCTCCCGGCCGCGCCTCCAGTCGAACGAGAATGCGCTCAAATCCCGCCATCCGGGCGAATTCATTTCGCCGGACGCCCGCCGCAGAATTGAGGCCGCCTATGGTTGGATCTTCGATCTTTACGGCTACTCCCGCCATCCCGATGATGCACTGCAGCCGCCGGCCTGCCGCCAAGCCGGCTGGAGCGGGCCGACGGACGGCCTTGCCACGTTTCAGAGGGAAGGCCAGATATGACCACGCGATGCCTGATGGCCTTGCGGCACCGACCCGACACGCCGTGCAAATCCGATAATCCAGACACCCTGCCCAACGTGACCCAACGCCCCCGCAACCCCGAGGTGCTAAAATGAACGACCAAAGCCCCAATGACCTGTTTCATGCTTCCAGCTTTATGCAGGGGCACAACGCGGAATACCTCGAACAGATGTATGCCCGCTATGCCAATGACCCGAACGCGGTAGACGCCTCGTGGCAGGCCTTCTTTTCGCAGCTCGGCGACGACGACATGGACGTCAAGAAAGAGGCCGCAGGCCCGTCCTGGGCGCGTGGCGACTGGCCGCCCGTTCCCAATGACGACCTGACCGGCGCGCTGACAGGCGAATGGCCGATGCCGATGGTCCCTGCCGAAGCCAAGGGCGCAGGTCAAAAGATCAAGGACGCCGCTGCGGCCAAGGGTGTCGAGGTCAGCGACGAAGCCATCCAGCGCGCTGTTCTGGACAGCATCCGCGCGCTCATGCTGATCCGCGCCTACCGGATCCGGGGCCATCTGGCCGCCGACCTGGACCCACTGGGGATGCGGGACAGCACCAACCATCCGGAACTGGACGCGAAATCCTATGGCTTTACCGAAGCCGACATGGATCGCCCGATCTTTATCGACAACGTGCTGGGCCTGCAGATCGCCTCGCTGCGCGAGATCCTGAGCATCGTCAAACGCACCTACTGCGGCACCTTCGCGCTGCAATACATGCACATTTCCGACCCCGAGCAATCCGCCTGGCTGAAAGAGCGGATCGAAGGCTTTGGCAAGGAAATCCAGTTCACCCGTGAAGGCCGCAAAGCCATCCTGAACAAAATGGTCGAAGCCGAGGGTTTCGAGAAATTCCTGCACGTCAAATACATGGGCACCAAGCGCTTTGGCCTTGATGGTGGCGAAAGCCTGATCCCCGCGATGGAGCAGATCATCAAGCGCGGCGGCAACCTTGGCGTCAAGGAAATCGTCGTCGGCATGCCCCACCGTGGCCGTTTGTCGGTTCTGGCGAACGTCATGCAAAAGCCCTACAAGGCGATCTTCAACGAATTCCAGGGCGGCAGCTTCAAGCCCGAGGATGTCGACGGCTCGGGCGATGTGAAATACCACCTCGGGGCGTCTTCGGACCGCGAATTCGATGGCAACTCCGTGCACCTGTCGCTGACCGCCAACCCCTCGCACCTTGAGGCGGTGAACCCCGTGGTTCTGGGCAAGGTTCGCGCCAAGCAGGACCAGATGGGCGATCCGACCCGCACCAAGGTTCTGCCGATCCTGCTGCACGGCGATGCCGCTTTTGCCGGTCAGGGTGTGGTTGCGGAATGTTTTGCCCTGTCCGGTCTGCGCGGTCACAAGACCGGCGGCACAATCCATATCGTGGTGAACAACCAGATCGGCTTTACCACGGCGCCGCATTTCTCGCGCTCCTCGCCCTACCCCACCGACAACGCGCTGGTGGTCGAGGCGCCGATCTTCCACGTCAACGGTGACGATCCCGAGGCCGTGGTGCATGCCGCCAAAGTCGCGACCGAGTTCCGTCAGAAGTTTGGCAAGGACGTGGTCATCGACATTTTCTGCTATCGCCGCTTCGGTCACAACGAAGGCGATGAGCCCATGTTCACCAATCCGATCATGTACAAAAAGATCAAGGGCCACAAAACGACCCTGTCGCTGTACACTGAACGGCTGGTCAAGGATGGCCTCATCCCCGAGGGGGAGATTGAGGATATGAAGGCCGCTTTCCAGGCCAGGCTGAACGAAGAATTCGAGGCTGGAAAAACCTACAAGCCGAACAAGGCCGACTGGCTGGACGGCCGTTGGTCGCATCTGGATCGCCAGAAGCAAGGCAAATACCAGCGCGGCAAGACTTCGATCGAAGAATCGACGCTCAAGGAAGTTGGCGGCGCGATCACCCGCGTGCCCGACGGCTTCCCGCTGCACAAGACGGTTGGCCGACTCGTGGAAACCCGTGCGAACATGGTCGAAACCGGTCAGGGCTATGACTGGGCAACCGCCGAGGCGCTGGCCTTTGGCTCTCTCCTGACCGAAGGCTATCCGGTGCGTCTGGCCGGACAGGACAGCACGCGCGGCACCTTCTCGCAGCGCCACTCCGCCTTTATCGACCAGTCGACCGAAGAACGCTATTACCCGCTGAACCACATCCGCGAAGGTCAGGCCAAGTACGAAGTGATCGACAGCGCCCTGTCCGAATACGCGGTGCTGGGCTTTGAATACGGCTACTCGATGGCTGAACCCAACGCCCTGACCCTGTGGGAAGCGCAGTTCGGCGACTTTGCCAACGGCGCACAGATCATGTTCGATCAGTTCGTCTCCTCGGGCGAAAGCAAATGGTTGCGCATGTCCGGCCTGGTCTGCCTGCTGCCGCATGGCTTTGAAGGTCAGGGACCCGAGCATTCGTCCGCGCGGTTGGAGCGTTTCTTGCAGATGTGCGGTCAGGACAACTGGATCGTGGCGAACTGTTCGACCCCGGCAAACTATTTCCACATCCTGCGCCGCCAGCTGCACCGCAGCTTCCGCAAGCCGCTGGTTCTGATGACGCCGAAATCGCTGCTGCGTCACAAGCTCTGCGTCTCGGACGCCGAGATGTTCACCACTGGTTCATCCTTCCACCGCGTCCTTTGGGACGATGCGGAGAAAGGCCATTCCGACACCAAGCTGGTCTCTGACGACAAGATCAAGCGCGTCGTGATGTGTTCGGGCAAGGTCTATTACGACCTTCTCGAAGAACGCGATGCCCGCGGCATCGAGGACGTCTATCTGATGCGTTTCGAGCAGTTCTACCCCTTCCCGGCGATCTCCGCCGTGAAAGAGCTTGAGCGTTTCAAGAACGCCGAAATGATCTGGTGTCAGGAAGAGCCCAAGAACCAGGGCGCATGGACCTTTATCGAACCCAACCTCGAATGGGTGCTGGGGCGCATCGACGCCACCCACAAGCGACCACGTTACGTGGGCCGCGCCACCTCGGCCTCGCCCGCGACGGGTCTGGCCAGCCAGCACAAAGCACAGCAAGCCGCGCTCGTTGACGAAGCGCTGACGATTGATTGAACCCTCAAGTAGCCAAGCGCTAGGGTAACAAAAAGGAACTATGACTATGACCGAAGTGCGCGTCCCCACGCTGGGGGAATCGGTAACCGAGGCAACCGTGGCAACCTGGTTCAAGAAGCCGGGCGATGCCGTGGCTGTTGACGAAATGCTTTGCGAGCTGGAAACCGACAAGGTCACGGTCGAGGTCCCCTCGCCCGTCGCCGGCATCCTGGCCGATATCGTGGCGGGCGAAGGTGAAACCGTCGGCGTCGATGCCCTGCTGGCCAATATCTCGGCGTCGGACAATGCCGGGCCGTCCGATCCAAAGCCGCGCGCCGAAGGCTCGCAAAAGGAAGAGGTTGGCCTGAAGCCTGCAAATGGTGGCGAAACGGTTGACGTGATGGTCCCGACCCTGGGCGAAAGCGTTTCCGAAGCGACCGTTTCGACCTGGTTCAAGAACGTTGGCGACAGCGTCGAACAGGACGAAATGCTTTGCGAGCTGGAAACCGACAAAGTGTCGGTCGAAGTGCCCGCCCCCGCGGCTGGCACCCTGACCGAGATCGTCGCGAACGAAGGCGACACGGTGCAGGCCGACGCCAAGCTGGCGGTGATCTCGTCCGGTGACGCCGGGGCCCCGGCCACCGGCGACGACGCCTCGAAAGGAGCGCAGTACGACACGCCCGAGGCGGGGAATGCTGGACCCGGCAAGGACATCAAGGATGGCCCCGCCGCCGAAAAGGCCATGGCCGAGGCTGGCATCAGCCGCGACCAGGTCACGGGTTCGGGCCGTGATGGCCGCGCGACCAAGGCCGATGTCTCTGCTGCTGTTGCCGCCGCGAAATCCGCGCCTGCTGCCTCGGCCCCGGCCAGCGCGCCGCGCGCACCGGTGCCTGCCGATGACGCCGCGCGCGAAGAGCGGGTCAAGATGACCCGCCTGCGCCAGACCATCGCCCGCCGCCTTAAGGACGCGCAGAACACCGCCGCGATCCTGACCACCTACAACGAGGTGGACATGACGGAGACCATGGCGCTGCGGAAGGAGTACAAGGAACTCTTCGAGAAGAAGCACGGCGTCAAGCTTGGCTTCATGTCCTTCTTCACCAAGGCCTGCTGCCACGCTTTGAAAGAAGTGCCGGAAGTGAACGCCGAGATCGACGGCACGGACATCGTCTACAAGAATTTCGTGCACATGGGCATCGCTGCGGGCACCCCGCAGGGCCTCGTCGTTCCGGTCATCCGCGACGCCGACCAGATGTCCTTTGCCGAGATCGAGAAGGCCATCGCCGAAAAGGGCAAGCGCGCCCGCGACGGCAAGCTGTCGATGGCGGAAATGCAGGGCGGCACCTTCACCATCTCGAACGGCGGCGTCTATGGCTCGCTGATGTCCTCGCCGATCCTCAACCCCCCGCAGTCCGGCATCCTCGGCATGCACAAGATCCAGGACCGTCCGATGGTCATCAACGGCGAGATCAAGATCCGCCCGATGATGTACCTCGCGCTTTCCTACGATCACCGCATCGTCGACGGCAAAGGCGCAGTGACCTTCCTCGTGCGCGTCAAAGAAGCGCTTGAGGACCCGCGCCGGTTGTTGATGGATCTGTGATCCCACAAGCTAGTCTTCAACGAACGACAAAATCGTTCGTTGAAGACGCAACTTACGAAGAATGGATTGCTTGATGTTCGTTGGCTACTTGAGAAGTAGAGCCAGATGCTGCAACTCGGCAGTGACGTCTTGCATTTCTGAGTTTCTTGAAGATTGTCGAGCAGCATCATGCAAAGCTGCAACCACTTTTTCTTTTAGGCCAGACTTTGCACTGTCTAAGCCTGCCACGATAATTTGCATTGCAATCTCTTGGGCCGCTGCCTTGGCAAGCAAGTCTTTTACCGTTTCAAAGAGTTCATCGTCCATTTTGGCCCTTTCAATTGCAATTTTCGATCCTTCGACCTCAGCCTTTCCTTCAGCAAGGGAAAGATCAAGCAGAAGTACAGGTTAAGGCTGTCATGACCCCCGAACTCACCGCCCTCACCCTCGCCGCCCTCCTGCAAGTGATCCACTTCTCGATCTACTCGGTCACAGCACAGATGCAGGTCGGCACAAAATACGCCGCTTCCCCCCGCGACACGCCGCGCCAATTGACCGGTATCGCAGGCCGCGCGCAACGGGCGATGAACAACCACTTCGAAGGGCTGATCCTGTTCGGCATCGCCGCTCTGACCCTGACCTTTGCCGACAAGGCAACGGAAACCACGGCCTTGCTCGCTGTGATATACTTGATCGCCCGCGTGCTGTACCTGCCCGCCTATCTGCTGGGCCTTGCGCCGTGGCGGTCGTTGATCTGGGCGGTCGGGTTTCTTGCAACACTCGCCATGCTTGTTCTGGCCCTGCTATGATTGTCCGAAACGGAGAAATTGGCTCTGGACGCCGCGCCACCAGCCCATTCAGTAAGGACCACAAATATCCCGGGAGTGAGGGGCCACGGCCCTGCCCGCGAAAACGAAAGGAAATCCAATGGCAAATTATGACGTGATCATCATCGGTGGGGGCCCCGGCGGCTATGTCTCGGCGATCCGATGCGCGCAGCTTGGCCTGAAAACCGCCTGCGTTGAAGGGCGTGACGCCCTTGGCGGCACCTGCCTGAACGTCGGCTGCATCCCGTCCAAGGCCCTGCTGCACGCGTCGCACCAGTTGCACGAGGCCGAGCACAACTTTGCCAAGATGGGCCTCAAGGGCAAATCCCCTTCGGTCGACTGGAAACAGATGCTGGCCTACAAGGACGACGTGATTGGCCAGAACACCAAGGGCATCGAGTTCCTGTTCAAGAAGAACAAGGTCGACTGGCTCAAGGGCTGGGGCAGCATCCCCGAGGCCGGCAAGGTCAAGGTCGGCGACGATATCCATGAGGCCAAGAGCATCGTGATCGCTTCCGGCTCGGAACCCAGCAGCCTGCCGGGTGTCGAGATCGACGAAAAGGTTGTCGTGACGTCGACCGGCGCGTTGGAATTGCCTAAGGTACCGAAAAAGATGGTCGTGATCGGCGCGGGCGTCATCGGGCTGGAATTGGGCAGCGTCTATGCCCGTCTGGGAACCGAAGTGCAGGTGATCGAATTCCTCGATTTCATCACCCCGGGAATGGACAGCGAAGTGCAGCGCGCCTTCCAGAAGATCCTGACCAAGCAGGGTCTCAAGTTTACCATGGGCGCCGCCGTGCAAAAGGTCGAAGCTTCCAAGACCAAGGCCAAGGTCACCTACAAGCTGCGCAAGGACGACAGCGAGCATGATATCGACGCCGATGTGGTGCTGGTTGCCACGGGTCGCCGCCCCTATGTCGATGGTCTGGGCCTTGACGCTCTGGGCATCGAGATGACCGACCGTGGCCAGATCAAGACCGACGACCAGTGGCGCACCAACGTCCCTGGCATCTATGCCATCGGCGACGCGATCGAAGGCCCGATGCTGGCGCACAAGGCCGAAGACGAAGGCATGGCCGCCGCCGAAGTGATCGCGGGCAAACATGGCCACGTGAACTATGGCGTGATCCCCGGCGTGATCTACACCGCCCCCGAGGTTGCCAGCGTCGGCAAGACAGAGGATCAACTTAAGGCCGAGGGCGTGTCCTACAAGGTTGGCAAGTTCAGCTTTATGGGCAATGGCCGCGCCAAGGCCGTGTTCCAAGGTGACGGCTTTGTCAAACTTCTGGCGGACAAGGAAACCGACCGCGTGCTAGGTTGTCACATCATTGGACCGGGCGCAGGCGATCTGATCCACGAGATTTGCGTCGGCATGGAATTCGGTGCCAGCGCCGAGGATATCGCGCTGACCTGCCACGCGCACCCGACCTTCTCCGAGGCCGTGCGCGAGGCTGCCCTTGCTTGCGGCGACGGCGCGATCCACGCCTGAACGTCCTCAATACTCTGCCCCCGGTCAGACAGGTTTTGACCGGGGGCTACATTTTATTAACTGCCAAGATTTAAGCATAGAAACGCGTTAAAGTCGCCAAATGGGTACACCACTCAACCCCAAGGAGTGGACAGCTGAGTTAAATGTAATGGGTATTTTACAGCATGTATTCGCCGCTCTTTTCGCGGCAAGTTCAGCATCAGGCGCGCTGGCCGAGCCCAATTCGGGCCTCGGCAGACGTATTGAAACCCTGAGTTATGTTGCCCCAAGCGCCATCCCCGGCGCAGATGGCGAACCGCTGTCGCTTTGCCAGATAACCCGTACGTTCCACGCGCTGTCCGTTCCCATGTGGCACAACGCCAAGGCATATGCGTTGGCCACCAATGCCTGCGTAACCGACATCTTCATGGAATTGTCGCTGGCCGAGTTCACACAGATCCAAAGCCTCGGTCTGGTGCCGCAGACCTTGCCCACGGTCCCAGCTTTGCTCCTGCGCGAGCGGCTGACCAAAGCCTGGGGCTTGGGTATATTGGCATTGCTATTTGGGAGCGCCACGTTTGTCAGTTCGCGCAAATTTCGCGCGCATCGGGCCTTGGATGTGCGCGCCCGGGCCTGAAAGTGCTTACCACAGCTTGGGTTGCGCCTTGGCCTCATAATTGGCGTCGTAATCCGCGCCACCTTCGGCTCCACCCATCATATCCGCCAGAATTTGCCCAACCGTTGGCACGGTATGCTTGTCATCCCGCTTCCAGATTTCCGAGCGGATCAGTGCCTTGGCACATTGGCTGTAAACCTCGTCCACCTCGATCACCACAATGGTGGCAGGCTGGCGCCCCTTCTTCTCGAAACTGGCTCGCAGATCGACATCATCGGTCAGAAATGCGCGACCGTTGACCCGCACAGTCGTTGTCGAACCCGGAACGAGGAACAGAAGTGCGACATGCGGATCGCGGATGATGTCACGCAGGCAATCCAAGCGGTTGTTGCCCCACCAATCGGGCATCAAAAGCGTCTTGTCGTCCTGCACACGCACAACCGGACCGTTGTCGCCGCGCGGGCTGCCGTGCACCCCTTCGGGACCAACCGTCGACAGAACGCAAAAGCGTGATCCTTCGATCCAGCGTTGATAGAGCGGCGTCAGATGCCGGGCGACCTTTGCGATCGAGGTCGGAACCGGATCGCCGTAAAGCGCGTGCAAATCCTTAAGTGTTTGCAGTTTGCGCATCAAAGCCCGCCTCCTTCATCAAGGCGTCAGAGGCCGCTTCGACCTCTTGCTCAAGCCGGAGGTTGAAATCGGCCTGCGGCAAACCCGGCGGGATCGGCGGCAGGAATTCGACCACCGCCAGACCGGGTTTGCGATACACCCCGGTGCGCGGCCAGAAAACGCCGACATTTGTGGCGGCGGGAACGCAGGGTTGCTGCATCTGTTTGTACAGAACCGCCGCACCGACCTTGTAGGGTGCCTTTACCCCCGGCGCGATGCGCGTGCCTTGCGGATAGATGATCAACTGACCGGCCTCGGCCGCACCCTTTTGGACATCTTTCATCATCTTGGTAATCGCCTGCGCCCGTTTGCCCCGGTCCACCGGGACGCAACCAATGCGCCATGCGTAGAGGCCGATGAACGGCGTCCATAGCAATTCACGCTTCATGATGAACTTGGCGGCCGGAAGTGATCCGAAGATCATGATGATGTCCAGAAACGACTGGTGCTTGGCGGCAATCAGCACCTCGCCCGAGGGTATCTCTCCGCGCACCTCGCTGCGCAGCCCGACCATCCACGATGCCGTCCAGCGTACCCAGCGCGTATATGTTCGGCAGGCATATCGCGCGGCATGGCGCGAGACCAAAGCGAATGGGAAAAAGACGATGCCAAGCACCGCCATCGCAAGATACATCTGGATCAAGAAGATCCAGGAGCGGATCCATTGCAGCATCAGTCAAGCCCCTCAAGTACGCGCCTTGCGGCAAAGCCGGTGGCCAGGAAAGCCACCAAGGCAGCCAGTGGCGGAACGAGAAACGGCCAAAGCCAATGCCAGCCCTGGAACCGCAAGCCGGTCAGGAAGTCGCCGGTATCCCCCGCGCCGGGCATCAACAGGATCGCGATCAACCCCAAGGCCGACCCAACGCCGGCGCCGATCAGCGTACGCAGAGTGAACCTGCGGACAAAAGCGCTGGCGATATAGCCGTCCGTCGCGCCGACCAGCCGCAAAACGGCGATCTCCCGCGAGTTGGCCGCCAGCGCGGCATTGGCCGCCAGCGTCACCATCGCGCCCGTAGTAGCGGCGATCAACAGGATCGACAGCCAGCCCAGCGATCGCAGCCGCGCTGCCGCCGCAACCAGCGGGCGGCGCCAGCGAGTGTGTTCGTCCAGCACGGCGCCGGGCACCTCGGCTTGCAGGCGCAGGCGCAGGCCTTCGCTGTCGTATTCGTCGTCGGCTTCGATCACTTCGATCAGTTGCGGCACCGGCAGGGTCTCGATTGGCAGGTCGGGGCCAAACCACGGCTCAAGCAGTGCCTTTTGTTCTTCATCAGTCAGTGCGCGGGCCGAGGCAATTCCGGGCGTTTGTTCAAGCACGCGCAAGGCGGCAGCGGTCTGTGCCGCCATCTGGTCGGCCGGGGCCGAGATGCGCAGCGTCGCACTGCGCGCCAATTCATGATCCCAGGCGCTGGCCAGCCGCCCAGAGGCCAGCGACAGCGCCAGGGCAAAGACCGTCAGAAAGGCCATGGCGCCGCTGGTGAACAGCGTCAGCCAGACGGTAAAACCCGCCGGGGGAACCACGCGGTCCGCGCCGGCATCGCGGGTCAGCACCGCGCGCATCATCTCGATCCAGGCGCTCAAAGGTCTGCCCCTGCAGCCTGAATACTGCGATTGGATATCCGCAGAACGCGCGCCTGTACCTGCGCTTTGGCGGCCCGTATCAGGGCCAGATCGTGGGTGGCAATCATCACCGTCTTGCCCATCTTGTTCAGCTCGACAAGAAGCCGCAACAGACGCTGCGACATCTCCCAATCCACGTTGCCGGTGGGCTCGTCCGCAAGAATCACGTCGGGCGACAGGATCAGCGCGCGGGCCAGCGCGGCGCGTTGACGTTCGCCCCCAGACAATTCCGGCGGCAAAGCATCGGCGCGCCCTGTCAGGCCCACCCATGTCAAAAGCTCGTTGAGGTTATCCAGCTGATCCGGTGTCGCCTGCCCCGTCACGCTCAGCGGCAAGGCGATATTCTCGGAAACCGACAGGTGATCCAGAAATTGGCAATCCTGATGGACCACGCCGATCCTGCGCCGCGCATAGGCCACCGCATCGCGGTCAAATGTCGTCATGTCCTCACCGAACAGGCGCACGGACCCTTCGGTCGGCTTCAACGCGCCATAGCACAGCTTGAGAAAGGTCGTTTTGCCCGCACCCGATGGCCCCGTCAGAAAATGAAAGGACCCCGCAGCAAGTCTTAGGCTCAGATCCGTCAGCAGCGCTTCGCCACTGTAGGAATAGGCCACGTTGTCCAGCTCGATCACGTCTGTCTGCCCTGTTCCTGCCTTTGGGTTCACCCTATTTGCTACAGCTTCGCACAGGTTTCAATGTTCCGCTGTTAAGGATTGGACTTTTCCCCTACAGACAGGCAACTTATTGTAGAGAAAACGTTCCGTGGACGGGAAGAGGACTGGACGTGAGCAGAATTCGGCTGATCTGCCCCAATTGCGGCGCTCAATACGAGGTGCCTGTCGAGGTGATCCCTGAAGGCGGGCGCGACGTGCAATGTTCGAATTGCGCGCATACCTGGTTTCAACGCCATCCTGACGACGATGTGGAATTGGCCGATGAACTTGGCCAGCCCAGCCCGGCAGAGGAATGGGACTCGCAAGATGATGCGCCGCCGGCGTCCGATGATGCGGACGACCTCGAACAGGATGATGCGCCCGAAGCCCCGGCGCCAACCAAGCGCGGGCTTGATCCGCAGGTGGCCGAAGTTCTGCGTGAAGAGGCCGAGCGCGAGCGCCGTCAGCGCAAGGCCGAAGCCGCGTCTTTCGAAATGCAGCCCGATCTGGGTCTGCGTGATCCCGACCAAGACGAGCAGGCCCGCCGTTCGCGCGAAGCCCGCGAACGCATGGCCCATATCCGCGGCGAGGATTTGATTGAAGAGGAATCCGACGCTCCGGCCGAACAGCCCGAACCTGCGCAACCTCTCTCGGAGACAGCCTTGGCTGGTCGTGCCGCCGCCGAAGCCGCCGCCGCTGCCGCAGAATCCCGGCGCGAACTGTTGCCGGACGTGGAAGAGATCAACCAGACCCTGCGCGCCAGTTCCGAGCCACGGGTCACCGATTCGAACGAAGGCCGGGTCACAGTCGAGGAGGCCGCCCCGCGCGCCAAAGGCGGGTTCTCTCGCGGCTTCTTTCTGGTGGTGCTTCTCTTCGCGCTTGCGATTGGCTCCTATGCCTCGGCCCCGCGCATCAAAGAGGCGCTGCCGCAGTCGGCTGCCGTAATGGATGCCTATGTCGCCAAGGTCGATGCCTTGCGGATCTGGCTGGACGCGAAGGTCACCACCCTGATGCACTCGCTTGACGGGATGAGTTCAGAGACGACCCCGGAAGACCAAGGTTAAGACCTGGAAAATTGAAGGAAAGGGCGGGAAACTCCCGCCCTTTTGCGTTTCTGCCAGCCGATCAGCTCCGGCCTTTCCACGGCACCAGAGATTTTTCTGCCAACCGCATCAGGATATCGATACCAAAGCCGATCACGCCGATCAGGATGATCCCCATCAGCACGATATCGGTCTGCTGAAACTTGGATGCGACCATGATCATCATGCCCGCGCCCTTTTCGGCGGCGACCAGTTCAGCGGCCACAACCGTTCCCCAACACACCCCCATTGCAACGCGCGCGCCTGTGAAAATCTCCGGAAGTGAATTCGGCACGATCACATGGCGCATGATCTGCACCTTGCTTGCGCCCAGCGAATAGGCCGCATGCACCTTCGAGATATTCACCCCCGACACCCCTGAGCGCGCAGAAATTGCCATGATCCAGAGCGCAGCAAGGAACAGCAGGATGATCTTGCCGGTCTCGCCAATCCCCGCCCAGATGATCACCAGCGGGATCAGGGCCAAGGGCGGCACCGGGCGCATGAACTCGACAATCGGATCAAACCAGCCGCGAAACCAGTTCGACAGGCCCATGGCGTAGCCCAGCGGAATGCCCACCAGCGCGCCCAGTACAAAGCCCACCACGACGCGGAACAGCGAATAGCCCAAATGCTCCCACAGGGTGCTGCCGCGATACCCTTCGCTGGCAATCTCGGACAGGCGTGCAAGCACGGCCTCGGGGGCTGGCAGCCAGATCGGCTCCATCTGCCAGCCCTTGGCCGGTTCAAAGTTCAGCGTCCCTTTCGGCGACATGCCCACCCGGCCAAAGTCCGTCTGGACCGAGCCTCCGGGAGCAATGGGCTGGCCGTTGACCGCCACGACACGGTGGTTCGCGTCGCGCCCGAAGTCATCGTTCTTGTCTACTCGGATCAGCCCCGACCGCCATGCGCCGACGGTTTCGCTGTCGTTCTTGGCCCATCCGTCGCCCGGATCGACCTCGGGGGCAGTTACATCTTGCCCCACCTCAAAGACACGGACAGTTACGGTGGCATCGTCTGGCGCGACGCCGTCGGCCTCGGCGGTATAGGTAAATGTCGCGTCGCCCATGAAAGGGCCCGGAGCGTGCAGGAAGGAGGGAATCAGCCTGGAGCCGGTGAAGGCCCCCCAAAGCAGGAAAATCGCAAGGATCGACACAACCGAGGCGATCCGGTTCGGGGTCACCGCGCTTTCGTCACCAAAGGTCACGGTCTTGAGCGAGGTGTAGTCGTTCACCGTTTTATGCGCGACGAATTTGACGATAAAGAAGGCGGCGACGAAGATCGCAACATAAAGCAGAAGGACGATCATGCGCTTTCCTCCGTGCGGCCCATGATTTCCTCTTCCATGTCCCAGATCATGCTGAGGATCTCTTCGCGTTTTGGCCCAAAGTCCGGGTGTTTCTTGACTTCACGCAGGTCTTGCCCGACCCCAAGATCGGCGAAGGGCAGATTGTATTCGCGGTGAATGCGGCCGGGGCGCGGCGCCATGACGATCAGGCGTTCGCCCAGCAAAAGGGCTTCTTCGACCGAGTGAGTGATCAGGATGATCGTCTTGCCGGTCTCTTTCCAAAGCTTCAGCACGAGGCTCTGCATCTTTTCGCGGGTCAGCGCATCCAGCGCGCCAAGCGGTTCGTCCATCAATATGACGTCCGGGTCATTGGCAAGGCAACGGGCCAGCGCGACACGCTGCTGCATGCCGCCGGACAGCTCGTAAACCGCCTTTTCCTTGAAGTCGTGCAGGCCGACCACGTCCAAAAGGTGGTCGACGTTCGCCGCCCATTCCTGCTCGCGTTTGCCTGCCATGCGCGGCCCGAAACTGACGTTCGCACGCACATCCATCCATTCGAACAGGGCACCCTGCTGAAAGACCATGCCCCGTTCGGCATCCGGGCCGGTCACGCGATGGCCATTCAGCGTCAGGGTGCCCTCGGTCGGGGCCAGAAAGCCCGCGACGATGTTCAGCAAAGTGGTCTTGCCGCAGCCCGAGGGGCCAAGCACGCTCATCAATTCGCCTTGCTTGATGTCCAGCGACACATCCTTGAGCGCCTGAACCGAGCTGCCGTTGGGCAGATCGAAGCGCATCGACAGGTTTTCTATGGTAAGTCCGCTCATGGCCTCCGCTCTTCTCAAAAGGAGCCTGAGGCTGATCAATTCTTTCAGCGAAAAATCGACTCAGCCTGAGACCCGCCGGAACCCAAAAGCCCGGCGGGCCGTGATCTTACATGCCGGATGCAGCTTGCAACGGTCCGGTGTTCACGTTCTCAGTATAGCTGTCCAGCGCGGCGTCGATGCTGCCTGCTTCAACAAAGACATCCGCGACGCCTTTCATGAACTCCTGCGCGCCGCCGCCCAGCCATTTGGCCGAAAGCTGTTCCTCGACGGTTGGGAAGATGAAGGTCGAAATCGTCGCCATAGTGGCGTCTTCGTCCATACCCGCATCCTTGGCGATGACCGGCAGCATCTTGGCGTGGTTCGCCTCATCCGCCCACATGGCGTTCGCTTCGGCAGTCACGGCGAGAAACTTGGCAACCATATCGGAATTTTCGGCCACCCAGCCCGACGGGCCCGAGGTCACGTCAAACACCAGAATGCCCAGATCTTCCTTCTCGGCGCCGGTCAAAAGCACGTTGCCATGCTCTTTCATCCGGCGCAGCGACCCACCCCAGCCACAGGCCATATCGACCGAGCCCTGAGCGATCGCAGCCGCGCCATCCGGCGGCGCCATGTCCACGACTTCCATGCCGCTGATGTCCACACCGAAATGGTTCATCTGCTTGAGGAACCCGTAATGCGCCGCGGTGCCCAGCGGCACGGCGACCTTCTTGCCCGCAAGTTCGCCGGCGCTGTCCTTGTCGATCTCAAGGTCTTCGCGCACAACGCAGTTGTCGTTGTCGGAATAGCTGACCGCAACGTCCAGCACCTGAAGATCCTGCCCGGCGCTTGTGGCCACCACAAAAGGCGGCACACCTTGCGACACGCTCAACTGCACATCGCCAGAGGCCATGGCAGCGCTCATCGCTGTACCGGTGTCGAAGCTCACCCAGTTGACGGTGGTGCCAAGCGCCTCATCGTACATGCCCTCGACCTTGGCATATTCAAAGGGCATCGGCCATTCGAGGAAATACCCCACGGTCAGGCCCCCGTGGCTTTCTGCCATAGCGGCCTGCGCACCGGCCAGCATGGCGAATCCGCCAACGGCCCCCATCAAAGCTGTCTTGAGTTTCATCAATAAAGTCTCCCCTGTTGCGCTCTGCCTGAAACAGGCCAGAGCAATATCAGCGCAGACCGATGGTCTGCCGCGTCCCGGCGCCTATTGTTAACGCTCTGCCCTGATCCGACCGGAAAACAGGCAACCGATCAATGTTTTTCATGGACAAAGGGCTTCATTGGCAAAGCCAAAAACCGCGATTTGGGAAAGTCAAAACAACTTAACGCCTTGGAAAATAAAGCTTCCACCCAGAACAACAGCCTTCCCGGAAGGCCGTCAGGCGGTTTTTGGCCCTACAGAGATACCCCATCTGGACCTATCGGCTGCCCGATTTTATCGCTCATTTGCCTTTGATCAGCTATGCTCAAACCAGCCCTGTCAGGAGGATCCCCCATGGACGGCACACTTTCGCAGAACGATCTGAGCCACGTGGTCGAGGCCGACAAGGCCCACGTCTGGCACCATCTGGTTCAGCACAAAACCTTTGAAACCAAGGACCCGAACATCATCGTCGAGGGCAAAGGCATGCGCGTCTGGAACCAGGCGGGCAAGGAACATCTGGACGCAGTGTCCGGCGGCGTCTGGACGGTCAATGTTGGCTATGGCCGCGAATCGATTGCCAAAGCGGTGCATGACCAGATCCTCAAGATGAACTATTTCGCCGGTGCCGCGGGGTCGATCCCCGGTGCACTGTTCGCCGAAAAGCTGATCGAGAAGATGCCGGGTCAGTCGCGGGTCTACTATTGCAACTCCGGCTCCGAGGCGAATGAGAAAGCCTTCAAGATGGTCCGGCAGATCGCGCACAAGCGTTATGGCGGGCAAAAGCACAAGATCCTGTACCGCGATCGCGATTACCACGGCACCACCATCGCCTGCCTCAGCGCGGGTGGTCAGGACGAGCGTGGGGCGCAGTATGGCCCCTTTACCCCCGGTTTCGTGCGTGTGCCGCATTGCCTTGAGTATCGCGCAGCAGATCAGGGCGCGCCCACCGAGAATTATGGCGAATGGGCCGCCGATCAGATCGAACAGGTCATCCTGCGCGAAGGCCCCGATACTGTTGGCGCCCTATGCCTTGAACCCGTCACCGCAGGCGGTGGCGTCATCACCCCGCCCAGCGGCTATTGGCAGAAGGTTCAGGACATCTGCCGCAAGTACGACATCCTCCTGCATATCGACGAAGTGGTCTGCGGCGTGGGCCGCACCGGCAGCTGGTTCGGCTATCAGCAATACGGCATCGAACCCGACATGGTCACGATGGCCAAAGGTGTCGCCAGTGGCTATGCCGCCATTGCCTGCCTGACCACGACCGAAGCGGTGTTCGACATGTTCAAGGACGACGCCAGCGATCCGATGAACTACTTCCGCGACATCTCTACCTTTGGTGGCTGCACGGCTGGCCCTGCGGCTGCCTTGGAAAACATGCGCATCATCGAGGACGAAGGCCTTTTGCAGAACTGCACCGATATGGGCGACTACATGCTGGGCCGTCTTGGCGAATTGCAAGACAAGCACGCGGTGATCGGCGACGTGCGCGGCAAAGGCCTGTTCCTTGGCGCCGAACTTGTCAGTGACCGCGCCGCCCGCACCCCTGCCGCCGAGGCGCTGGTGCAGGCCGTTGTTGGCGATTGCATGGGCCAGGGTGTCATTATCGGCGCAACCAACCGCTCGGTTCCCGGGTACAACAATACGCTGTGCTTCTCGCCTGCGCTGATCGCCACCAAAGATGACATCGACCAGATCATTGAGGCGACCGATGGCGCACTGACCCGTGTCTTCAAGTGAGCTGAACGAACTGGGGCTCCCCGTCGGCCTGCCGGTCGAGGGGGAGTATCCCCGCCCCCGCCCGCCGCATTCACTGCTACAAGGCCAATACGGTGATCTCGTGCCCTTGGCGCCCCAGCATGCCGAGGGCCTGTTCGACGCGATGGCCCTGGACAGGGACGGTCGAGGCTGGACATATATGCCGATCGGCCCTTGGCAAAGCTTGGAAGATGCCAAAACCTGGGTGACGCAGCACGCCGCGCTGGAAGATCCGCTGTTCTACGTTGTCCGCGACACCCATGGCAGGCCTCTGGGCTTTTGTTCCTACCTGCGCATCACCCCCGCCGTCGGCACTATCGAGGTTGGCTGGATCAGGTACAGCCCCGCCCTGCAACGCACGCGCCTTGCGACCGAGGCGATGTATCTGATGATGCGCCACGTTTTCGAGGATCTGGGCTATCGCCGCTACGAATGGAAATGCGACGCACTGAATGCCCCGTCCAAAGCCGCGGCAGAGCGTCTTGGCTTCACCTACGAAGGCACCTTCCGCCAAGCCACGATTACCAAGGGACGCAACCGCGACACCGCGTGGTTTTCGATCCTTGATAGCGAATGGCCCGCACTGAAGGCGCGCCTGGAAAACTGGCTCGCCCCGACGAATTTCACGTCGGACGGACAGCAAAAGCGCCGCCTTCAGGATATCTGAACACTGGTCGGTACGCGCTTGAGCGGAGACGTCGCGCAACAGGTGGGCAAGCGCACTATCCTTTGACGCGTATTTTCCAAATGGAAAAGGGCCGCCCAAGGCGACCCTTTCCCAAATGCAATTTCGTCAGGATCAGGCGTTGACGCTGTCCTTCAGAGCCTTGGCAATGGTCATCTTGACCTGCTTGTCGGCTTCTTTCTTGAACTGCTCGCCGGTGGCGGGGTTGCGCACCATGCGCTCGGGGCGCTCGCGGCAGTAGATCTTGCCAACACCCGGCAAAGTCACGGCGCCGCCGCCAGCAACTTCCGAAGTGATGATGTCGATGATCGCGTCCAGAGCCGCGCCTGCGGTCTTCTTGTCGCTGTCCATCTTTTCGGCCAGTGCAGCCACCAGTTGGGTTTTCGTCATCGGCTTGGACATTTTCTTATCTCCTTCACTGCCCACTCACTTGGGCCTCTGCGGCGCATTAAAACCGGATATAGCGGCAAAACACAACTCTTAGTGGCCCGATTGCATGAACTAACTGCGGTTTTAGGCCGGTTTTCGCAACGTCAGAGGAAGGCCGTCTCCTCAAATGACCGCAATTTCCGACTGTGGATACGCTCAAGCGGCATTTTGGACAAGGTTTCCATGGCGCGAATCCCTATGCGCAAATGCCGCGCGACCTGTGTTTGATAGAAATCCGAGGCCATTCCCGGCAGTTTCAACTCGCCGTGCAGGGGTTTGTCGCTGACGCACAGAAGCGTTCCGTAAGGCACCCGAAAGCGGAATCCATTGGCCGCAATCGTCGCGCTTTCCATGTCGAGGGCAATCGCCCGGGACTGAGACAGCCGCTGCACCGGGCCGGTGTGTTCGCGCAACTCCCAGTTGCGGTTGTCGACGCTCGCCACCGTGCCGGTCCGCATCACCCGCTTGAGGTCATAGCCCTCAAGCTTGGTCTCTTTTGCCACGGCCTGCTCAAGCGCGATCTGAATTTCGGCCAGTGCGGGGATGGGCACCCAGACCGGAAGATCGTCGTCCAGCACCTTGTCTTCCCGCAGGTAGGCATGGGCCAGCACGAAATCCCCGAGGCTTTGCGAATTGCGCAGTCCCGCGCAATGCCCCACCATCAGCCAAGCGTGCGGCCGCAGCACCGCGATATGATCGGTCGCCGTCTTGGCGTTCGAGGGGCCCACGCCGATATTCACCAAGGTGATCCCGGCGCCATCGGGCTTTTTCAGGTGGTAGGTCGGCATCTGCGGCAGACGCTCTGCCACCGGCAATTCGCCGTCGGCATCGGTGATCTCGACGTTTCCGGTGCTGACGAAACTGGTGTAACCGCTGTTTGGATCGGCCAGCATCGCCCGCCCATAGGCCTCGAACTCCGAGACATAGAACTGGTAGTTGGTAAAGAGCACATGGTTTTGAAAATGTGCTGGCGCGGTGGCGGTGTAATGCGCCAGACGCGCCAGTGAGTAATCCACCCGCTGCGCAGTGAAAGGCGCCAAAGGTTGGGTTCCGTCCTCGGCCCGCACTCCCACACCATTGACGATATCGTCATTGGTGCTGGCCAGATCAGGAACATCAAAGACATCGCGCAGGATGAATTCGGCGGCGCCCTCTTGTGGCACCGTGATTTCGGGAAAATTGGCCACGGCGAAATGCACCGGGATCGGCGTGTCGGACAGGCCGATCTGAACATCGACCCCGTGGTTGCCGATCAAAAGCTCAAGCTGTTGCACAAGGTAATGACGAAACATCCGTGGCCGCGTCACCGTGGTGGCATAGCTGCCCGGCGCGGTCACATGACCAAAGCTGAGGCGGCTATCAACCTTGGCGAAACTGGTCGTCGTAATGCGAATCTCGGGGTAGAAGGCGCGGATGCGCACGCCGGGGTGCCCTTCGCTCATGGCTTGCAGGAAACGGTCTTTAAGGAAAAGCGCCGCCGCATCGTACAACTCGCAAAGCCGCACGACGGCGGCTTTCGGGTCGCTGAACATGTCGGGCCCGGCATATTCAGGCATCACCACTTCCAAACCCGTCGACCGATCCTGCATGTCCTGCGCTCCTTTTTTGATTTTCCCGCAGGTTGACAGTTTGCCGCGAACGCTGCAAGCGCGGCGCCGTTTTGATCCTAGTCAGTAATCGGGCGCGGCAAAGCCATACCCGCCTCTGCCGCAACGGCGCTGAGGCGCGTCAGAACCTCGTCAGGCAAGGCAACCCCGCCTTGCGCCGAAGCCCGACCGGTTTTAGCGGCCCGATCACCGGGGATACGGACCGGGCCGCGCCCGGGAATGGCCTTGCTGGCGCGGCAGGCCTCATTCAAGTGCTCGACCTGTGCGACAAAGCCCTCAAGTCCGCCAAACGCCTCTGGATCGAGAACCTGCAGGAAGACATTCGCCCCCCAGCGTGTCGGCGCTTCGACCCGACCATGCGCCGCCAGCGCCTGCGTCAACATTTCGACCATCAGACCCATGGCAAAACCTTTGTGCCCATGGTCCACGCCACCAACAGGCAGAATGGACCCGCGAGGTTCGGCATTCACCACGTTGGGATCGGTGGTCGCATTGCCCTCGGCGTCGAGCATCCAGGGATGCGCGAATTCAGTCCCGCTGTTGATGTGCTCGCGCACCTTGGACACCGTCGTGATCGAGGCACAGGTGTCGATCAGCACAGGATGATCCTTGCCCGGATAGCCCACGGCCCAAGGGTTTGGCGTCAGCAGCGGCTCGACCCCGCCGAACGGCGCCACCCATTTTCCCGAGGGGTCCGAGGTCGCGATATAGCAGACAAATCCCTTTTGCGCTGCGATCCGCGTCAGCGTCGACAGACAACCGATATGGTGGCTGCGCCGGATCGCCATGGCCGCCATCCCCATATCGCTCGCCCGCGCCATGCAGGCCTCAAGCGCCTGTGTCATGATCCAATGGCCGGGCAGGTAATTGCCGTCCCAAACCATGGCGACCTTGTTGTCGCTGACCACGTCATGGGTGCCTTCGGAGGTCATATTTCCGCTGGCCAACTCTGGCAGATAATAGGGCACCATCGATACGCCATGCGTGGTCACGCCCATTTCATCTGTCTGGACAAGCAATTCGGTCACAACATCGGCCTTGTCCTTGCCTAGCCCCGACTGGGCCAGCAGCCCGCTTGCGAGCGTGAAGAGCTCGGATCTGTCAAATTTCTGCGTCATGCCACCTTGTCCTACCGGAAACATGGCCCGTCAATGGAATTTCACGCGTCCTGTTTGACTTGTGCCCGCGTCCGGGCCACCCTTTTGGACAAAATCAGGAGGGCCACATGAACGCACCGCAATCCATCGCCAATATCGACCACTGGGAAGAACGCTGCGACCTTGCCGCCGCGTTCCGCTGGACCGCCCGCATGAACATGCACGAAGGGGTGGCGAACCACTTCAGCCTGTCCGTGAACGAGGACGGGACCAAGTTCCTGATGAACCCCAACCTCAAGCATTTCTCGCGCATCCGTGCCTCGGACCTTTTGCTGATCGATGCCAATGACCCCGCCAGCATGGAGCGGCCCGACGCCCCCGATCCCACGGCTTGGGGCCTGCACGGCGGTTTGCACCGCGCCTGCCCTCAGGCCCGCTGCGCCATGCACGTGCATTCGATTCACGCCACTGTCCTCGCGACGCTCAAGGACAAGCGCCTGCCGCCGATCGACCAGAACTGCGCGATGTTCTTCAACCGCACCGTCATCGACGAAGGCTATGGTGGCCTGGCCTTTGAAGATGAAGGTGCCCGCTGCGCCGCGCTGTTCGATGATCCGAAGAAAAAGGTCATGGTGATGGGCAACCACGGCGTCATGGTCATTGGCGACAGCGTGGCCGAAACCTTCAACCGCCTCTATTACTTTGAACGCGCCGCAGAAACGTACATCCGCGCCCTGCAAACCGGCCAGCCGCTTGACGTACTCTCGGACGAGATCGCCGAGAAGACCGCGCAGGAAATCGAGGACTATCCCGTCCCGCAAGACGCGCGGTTCCTCGAAGAGCTGCGCCTGATCCTTGACGAAGAGGGCAGCAACTACGCCACCTGAGCTTAGCCCTTCCGCAGCCCGGTCTTGACCAGCAGACCCTTGCGCTTGGCTTCGTAATAATAACCGCGCGCATACCACATGATCGCCGCGTCCGGATCGCCGTCCGCTACGATATAGGCACCCTTGAGGTACTTCAGCGCATATTTCAGGTTGGTTTCGGCATCCAGAAGATCAGAATTCTTTCCCTTGAAGCCCATCCCGCGCGCAGTCTGCGGCAGGATCTGGAACAAGCCCCAATAGGGGCCGTTTCGCGCCCATGGGCGATGGGTGCTCTCGCGGATCGCAAGGCGATGCACCAGCGAACGCGGCAATCCGTAGTGATCCGACCACTTGTTGATCAGCCGACGCAACTCGGGGGTCTCGTTGGGATACAGTGGCGGATCAAAGACGCCGGGTTTGGCTGGTTCGGGCCGCTTGGGGGCGGCACAAGCAACAGGAAAGCTGAGCAGACTCAGCAAAAAGGCACGGCGGGCGAACATTGGCAGCTCCGAAAAAACTCAGGATGCTGTAATCCCAAGCGCTAACCCGCGCGAGTCCCCGGCGCGCGGATCGGCGATCAGCCGCCCATCACGCCTTGCAGAAGGTCACGATATAGCTGCGATCCTGCGCGTGCGCGCCCTTTGCATTGGCGCCATAGATCGGCACTTCACGGCGCTTGAGATCGCGGATTTCGCCGCCCATCGCGTCCAGCTTGCGCTCATACCCGGCCTTCGTCCAATGCTCGGCGTTGATCGACAGGGATACCACACCGCCCGTTGACACCACGCGGCAGACCTCGTCCAGCGCGTCTGGCCCGACGTGGCCATGCGTGAAGGTTCCCGAACTGACGGCCCCGGCATAGGCGCCGTCCGCAACCGGCAGCCGCTCCAGCAGATTGCCGGTGAAAAGGGTGCGGTAAATGCCCTTGCCGCCCGCCACCTCGAGCATTTCCGAGGATAGATCCGCCGCATCAACCGGCCCGATCCCAAGCGCCTTCAAAGCCGCGCCGCATAGCCCCGTTCCGGCACCAAGGTCCAGAACCGGCGCCGCGCCGCCCTCAGTCTGAAACCCCTGTGCCACATGCATCGGCAGGACATAATCCATGCTTTTGGCAAAGCTGCTGTCATAGGTTCTGGCCCAATCCGCATAGAGCTGCAAATTGTCCTCGATGCCCTGCAGCCCATAGGCCGCATCCAATCCCGGTGTCTTTTCCATGCCTTCCAGCCTAAACACCGTCAAACGAAAACGCCAGTATTGCGCGCTTGCGGGTTGCAAACCACCGCCAAGAGGGCCACTTATCCGGGCATGTCCGGAACGCTTCTCACCCTCGGCCACGGCTATTCCGCCCGCGCCCTCGCCCGTCGGCTCAAACCGCAAGGCTGGACGATCCTTGGAACCACGCGGTCCAAGGACAAGGCCGTTGATCTGCGCGCCGAAGGGGTCACGCCCGTCCTGTGGAACAAGGACGATGTGTTAGCTGCGCTTGAAAAGGCGACGCATTTGTTGATCTCTGCCGCGCCGGATGATCAGGGCGACCCGGCGCTGCGCCTGCTTGGCGACAAGATCGATCTTTATGCGCCTGACCTGCATTGGGCAGGCTACCTGTCGACCACCGGTGTTTACGGCGACCACCATGGCGCCTGGGTGGACGAAGCCACGCCGCTGACCCCCTCGACCGAACGCGGCGAAGCCCGCGTTCAAGCTGAAGCCGACTGGGGCGCCATCCCGCATCTGCCGTTGCACGTCTTTCGCCTGGCGGGCATCTATGGCCCCGGACGCGGACCCTTTTCCAAGGTCCGCAATGGCACCGCGCGGCGGATTGTCAAACAGGGGCAGGTCTTTAGCCGCATCCATGTCGACGATATCGCCCAGGTGCTGGAGGCCTCGATCAAAGCGCCCAACCCCGGCGCGGTTTATAACCTATGCGACGACGACCCTGCGCCGCCGCAGGACGTGATCGCCTATGCCGCCGAATTGCTTGGCCTTCCGGTGCCACCGGAAATCCCCTTTGAACAGGTCGACCTGTCGCCCATGGCCCGCAGCTTTTATTCTGAAAGCAAGCGCGTTTCGAACAGCCGTATCAAGCACGAACTGGGCATCAAGCTGATGTATCCGGACTACCGCGCGGGTCTTGCTGCGCTGTTGCGCGACGAAAGCGCCTGAGGCCAACATGAGCTCGCCTTTGGACGGCGCCCCGGAAAACCTGACCGAGTTGCTGGACGCCGTACAGCCGCAGGGCGATGAAACCTATGTCTCGGTTCAGGATATGCTGAAGCGGATTGGCGGGCGATCATTTCCGGCGGTGATCCTTGTGCCCTCGGTTCTGATGGTCTCACCGATCTCGGGCATTCCCACCGCCCCGACGCTCAGCGCTTTGGTCATCATGACCTGTGCTTTTCAGGGGTTGTTCGGGCGCTCGCACCTGTGGCTGCCGGGCTTTCTCATGCGGCGCAAGATTTCCGCGCGTCGGTTGCAAAAAGGCATCGATTGGCTGCGCCGCCCGGCAGGCTGGATGGACCGCCACAGCAAAGGCCGCCTGCGCCTGCTGACCGCTGGCCCGATGCGCCCGTTCGCCTTTCTCTTCTCGATCTTGATCGCGCTGTCGTGGCCCCTGCTGGAGCTGGTACCCTTCGTGACATCCTTCGGCGCCGGCGCGGTCGCAATGATCATGTTTGGCCTGATGACCCGCGACGGCGCCTACCTCGTGGCGGGCTACGTGCAGGGAACGGCGATCTACATCACCTTGCTGTCAATCTGGTCGGGTCTGTTCTGAGGTCACGCGCGTTTGTCCATAACGCTGACGCCCAGAACGTTCAGCACCTTGGCCTCGATATCCTCGGCGTTCATGCCCGCAACGGTGTACATGTCGCGCGGGTTGGCCTGATCGATAAAGATATCCGGCAGCACCATCGAGCGGTACTTGAGCCCGCGATCGAACACGCCCTCTTCGGCCAATAGCTGCGCCACATGGCTACCAAAGCCGCCAATCGCGCCCTCTTCGATGGTGATCAGCGCCTCGTGCTCTGCCGCCAGTTTCAGGATCAGGTCACGGTCCAGTGGTTTGGCAAAGCGGGCATCCGCCACCGTCGGGGTAATTCCGCGCGCGCCAAGCGCCTCGCAGGCCTTCAGCACTTCGCCCAGACGCGTGCCAAAGGACAGGATGGCAACACCCTTGCCTTCGCGGATCATCCGGCCTTTGCCGATTTCAAGAACCTCGCCGCGCTCGGGCATCTCGACGCCCTCGCCTTCGCCGCGCGGATAGCGGAAGGCAATCGGGCCTTGGTCATGCGCGGCAGCGGTGGCAACCATATGCTTCAACTCGGCCTCATCGGCGGCCGCCATGACGACGAATCCCGGCAGGTTCGCCAGATAGGCCACATCGAAACTGCCCGCATGAGTGGCGCCATCGGCCCCGACCAAGCCCGCGCGGTCGATGGCAAAGCGCACCGGCAGGCGCTGGATCGCGACGTCATGTACCACCTGATCATAGCCGCGCTGAAGGAAGGTCGAATACATCGCGCAAAAGGGCTTCATCCCGCCCGCGGCAAGACCCGCGCAAAAGGTAACGCCGTGTTGCTCGGCAATACCGACGTCGAAACAGCGAGATGGATAGCGTTCTGCAAACAGATCAAGGCCCGTGCCATCGGGCATGGCGGCGGTTACGGCGCAAACCAGCGGATCCTCGGCCGCGTGCTGCAGCAGCGCATCGGCAAAAACCTTGGTGTACGAAGGCGCGTTTGACGGCGCCTTTTTCTGCTCGCCGGTGGCGACATCGAACTTGCCGCGCGCATGGCCCTTGTCGGCCGCATGTTCGGCGTGGCGATAGCCCTTGCCCTTCTTGGTCAGGACATGGATCAGGATCGGCCCGGTGGCCCGCTGCCGCACCGTGCGCAGCACCGGCAACAACTGGTCCATGTCGTGGCCATCAATGGGACCAAGGTAGCTGAAGCCCAGCTCTTCGAACAGCGTTCCGCCCACAGTCATGCCCTTGAGCATTTCCTTGGCGCGCTTGGCGCCTTCGCGGAAGGGTTCGGGCAGGAAACTGACGGCGCCTTTGGCCGCCGCCTTGAGATCCTGAAACGGTGCCTCGGCATAAAGCCGGGTCAGGTAGGACGACATGGCGCCGGTCGGCGGCGCAATCGACATCTCGTTATCGTTGAGGATCACGATCAGACGTTTGCCCAGATGACCTGCGTTGTTCAGCGCCTCATAGGCCATCCCCGCAGAAATCGAACCATCCCCGATCACGGCAATCGCATCGCCATGCCCGGTGTCGCAATTGCCGCCCAGATCGCGCGCCACCGCAAAGCCCAAGGCAGCGCTGATCGAGGTCGAACTATGCGCCGCGCCAAAGGGGTCAAAGGGGCTTTCCGAGCGTTTGGTAAACCCCGACAGCCCGTCCTTCTGACGCAGGGTATTCATCCGGTCGCGGCGCCCGGTCAGGATCTTGTGCGGATAGCACTGGTGGCTGACGTCCCAGATGATCTTGTCGCGCGGCGCGTCAAAGACCGCGTGCAAGGCAACCGTCAGTTCCACCACCCCCAGACCGGCCCCCAGATGCCCGCCGGTTTGCGACACCGCATGGATCGTCTCGGCCCGCACCTCCTGCGCCAGTTGAGTCAGCTGCGCATCCGAGAATTGCTTCATATCGGCAGGCAGGGACACGCGGTCCAAAAGCGGTGTATCGGGTTTGTCAGCCACGGCGGACTCCGGTTCGTCAGTTTCGACGCGAGATAACGAAGCGAGCGGTTTGCCGCAAGCACTCGGCCTTTTCATCATAAACAGATAAGGCGTCACAGGCCTCAGTCACGAAGCTTTCTGCGCGGCTTTTCGCCCCGTCGAGACCCAGCAGGCTGACAAAGGTCGCCTTGCCGCGATCGCTGTCTTTGCCCACGGCCTTGCCCATGGCCGCGGCATCGCCCTCGACATCCAGAACATCGTCCGCGATCTGAAACGCCAGCCCAAGCGCCTGACCATAGCGGCGCAGCGGCTCGGGATCGGCGCCCGCCATACTGGCGCCCGCCATGGCAGACCATTCGATCAGCGCTCCGGTCTTGCCCCGTTGCAAAGCGGTGATTTGCTCCAAGGTCAGCGGCGCCTCCGCGCTTTCGGCGGCGATATCCATCGCCTGCCCGCCAACCATGCCGCGCACGCCCGAAGCACGCGCCAAACTTGCCGACAGAGCCAACCGGACCTCGGCTGGCAAATCCCCATGCGCCACCAGTTCAAAGGCCAAGGCCTGAAGCGCATCGCCGACCAGCAGCGCGGTGCCCTCGTCCCACGCCCTGTGCACGGTTGGACGCCCGCGGCGCGTGTCATCGTCATCCATGCACGGCATGTCGTCATGCACCAGCGAATAGGCGTGGATACACTCGACCGCCGCCGCCGCCGGGGTGGCCAATGGGGCGGACACACCGTTCACCTTGGCCCCTTCCAGCACCAGAAAACCGCGCAGGCATTTGCCGCCCTCAACGGAATAAAGCATTGCCTCGGAAACCGGCCCGTCCTCCTTGCGGAGCCACCGGTTCAACTCGGATTGGACTTGCTGCCGGACATGCGCCAGCGCGGGCGTCAGCTTATCCTGCGTCAAAGGGCTTGACCCCCGAAGGCTGACCCTCGCCATCCAGCGTGATGGCGGCGACCTTTTCTTCGGCCTCTTTCAGCTTGGCATCGCAGCGCTTGCGCAGTTTGGCGCCGCGTTCATACAGCTTGATGGAATCCTCAAGCGCCACGTCGCCGCGCTCCAACTGGCCCACCACTTGTTCCAGCTCGGCCATGGCCTGCTCGAATGTCATATCCTCGACTGATGTCTCGCTCATGCGCCTGCCTCCATCAATTCCTCAACATGCACCTTGGCGGCCTGCGCCAAAGCTGCAAGATCGTAACCGCCCTCAAGCACAGAGACCACACGACCGCGCGCTTTTTCCGCAGCAATCGTGCAGATTTCCCGGGTGATCCAGCGGAAATCCTCGGTCGTCCAATTGAGCTGCGCCAAAGGGTCGTCCTGATGCGCGTCGAACCCGGCCGAGACAATGATCAACTCAGGTTCATAGGCCCGCAGCCGCTGCAAGGCGGGCGTCCAAACCGCGCGCATCTCGGTTCCGCCCGAGCGGGGCGCCAAGGGTAAATTCAGAATGTTGTCATGCGCGCCGCGCTCATCCGCAGTGCCGCTGCCCGGCCAAAGCGGCATCTGGTGGCTGCCGATGAACAAGGAACGCGCCTCGTCCCACAGCAGGTCTTGTGTGCCGTTGCCATGGTGAACATCAAAATCCAGCACCGCAACGCGCTCCAACCCATGGCGCTCCAACGCATGTTTCGCCGCCAGCGCCGCGTTTCCGAACAGGCAAAACCCCATAGGAGTTTCCGTCTCGGCGTGGTGGCCGGGCGGGCGCGTCGCACAAAAGGCGTTCGCCACGTCCCCTCCCAAGACCATATCCACCGCCAGCAAAGCGCCCCCGGCTGCGCGTCGCGCCGCCCGCAGCGAGCCCGGCGACATCCATGTGTCGGCGTCCAGCTGGACGATCCCCGATGCAGGCACAGCGCCGACGATCCGGTCGATATAGGACTGCGGATGGCAAAGCAGCAGATCCTTGTCCGCTGCCTCCGGTGCGCCGACCCGAACAAGGTCCAGCCCCTGCAACGCGTGCAAGAGATGCTCCAGCCTCGCCACCTGCTCGGGGTGCCCCTCGGGCGTGAGATGATCCAGACAGTCCGCATGGGTGATCAAAGCCGTCGCCATTTAGCGCTCCCTTGCTGCTTCATCTTGTCGAAAATACCCAAATCCGCCTGCGCCACCAGCACCGCCCGATCAATCAGGCGCCAGCATATACCCGGCGCCGCGCACCGTTTGCAGATAGCGCGGCTGCTTGGGGTCTGCCTCGAGCTTGCGCCGCAGACGGGTGATCTGCACATCAACCGCGCGCTCCTGCGCCTGTCCCTTGTCGCGGCCCAGATCCTCGACCAGCTTGGCGCGGCTGACCGGCTCTCCGGGAAGGCGCGAAAAGATCCGCATCAGCTGGTTTTCCGTTGCGGTCAGTCGCACCATTTCTTCGCCGCGCCACATCTCGCCCCGCTCGATGTCATAGCGGATCTCGCCCAGCGTCAGAAGTTTGGGCGCGGTTTCCGACAACGTCGTCTCAGGCATCCGGCGCAGGATCGCATTGATCCTCAACAGCAGCTCCTTCGGCTCGAAAGGTTTGGCCAAGTAATCATCTGCCCCGGCTTCCAGCCCCGCAATGCGGTCTTCCGTTTCAGCCTTGGCTGTCAGCAAAAGGATCGGGGTCAAGCTGGTTTCGCGAATGCCGCGGGTCAGGCTGACGCCGTCCTCGCCCGGCATCATGACATCCAGCACCACAAGATCGAATTCCAAACCAAGCAACAGCCGCCGCGCATGGGCCGCGTCACGTGCCGCACTGACAAGAAACCCATGTCTTACCAAGAACTTCTGCAACAGTCCGCGGATCCGTTCGTCATCGTCTACGATCAGCAGATGCGCATCTGGTTCACTCATCCTCGGCCCTCCCTGAGCCCATGGTACTGTCTACGCATCTCCGGGTCCATCATCGCCTCAAGCACTCTGCGAAAGCCCGCGACGGCCTCGGGGCCTGCCTGTTTATACGCCGCCCGCATCCGCGCCCTTTGCGCATCGGACAAACGCCGTTCCAGCGCGATGCCCTCCTCGGTCAGGTACAAATGTCTTTCGCGCTTGTCCTGACGCCCGACACGGGATTCGACCAGACCATCCTCGATCAGGGTGCGCAAGACACGGTTCAGAGATTGCTTTGTCACCCCGAGAATCGACAGAAGATTGTTCACTGTCGTGCCCGGCGCGCCGTGGATGAAATGCAGCGCCCGGTGATGCGCGCGCCCATAGCTGAGCGTAGCGAGAATGCGGTCCGGATCAGCGGTAAACCCCCGATAGGCAAAGAACATCGCCTCGATGCCTTGCCTCAGCTGTTCGTCAGTCAGATAAAGAAGCGTCTCGCCCCCCGTATTCTGATTGCTCTGCGCTTCAGACATACTCCACCTCGCCAGCTTTCGTTGTTCCGTGCAGTTTAAGTCAGCCTTGTTGACATTCCAAGCCGGAACTGGTAGCGAATCTCAGTTTTTGCGCAACTTTATGTCCGTTTCGGACGTTTTTGACGCAACTTTTGAAAAGCGCAGGCAGGAGGATGCTATGGCAACTGGCGCATATGATGACCGTGACGGCAAGATCTGGATGGATGGCCAGCTTGTGGATTGGCGCGCAGCACAGGTCCATGTGCTGACCCACGGCCTGCACTATGCAAGCTCGGTCTTCGAGGGCGAGCGGGCGTACAACGGCAAGATTTTCCTGTCGCGCAAGCACTCGGAGCGGCTGCACTTTTCCGCAGGCGAGCTTGATTTCCAGATCCCCTTTTCGGTCGATGAAATCGAGGCGGCCAAGCAGGCCGTGCTGGAGGCGAACGGGCTGACCGATGCCTATGTTCGTGCGGTCTCATGGCGCGGCGCGGGTCCGGATATGGGTGTCGCTTCGGCGCGCAACCCCGTCCGCCTGGCAATCGCAGCTTGGGAATGGGGCAGCTATTACGGCGACGCAAAGATGAAAGGCGCAAAGCTGGACATCGCCAAATGGAAGCGCCCCTCACCCGAGACCATCCCCGTTCATGCCAAGGCGGCTGGTCTTTACATGATCTGCACCACCTCCAAACATGCGGCCGAGGCCAAGGGCTGTTCGGACGCCCTGTTCATGGACTATCGCGGCTATGTGGCCGAGGCGACCGGCGCCAACATCTTTTTCGTCAAGGATGGCGAAGTGCACACGCCGAAACCCGACTGCTTTCTCAATGGCCTGACCCGTCAGACGGTGATCGGCATGTTGGAAGAGCGCGGCGTCACCGTCCACGAACGCCACATCATGCCGGAGGAGCTGGAAGGCTTTGAGCAATGCTGGCTGACCGGCACCGCCGCCGAGGTCACCCCGGTCGGGCAGATCGGCGGTTTCACCTTTGAGGTCGGCGCGCTGACCCGCGAGATCGCTGAAAGCTACGAAAAGCTGGTCCGCAGCTGATCGGCATCCTCAGCCAAATCTGAAGGGGGCGCTTGGCACAACCAGCGCCCCCTTTTCTTTGAACTAAAGCAAAGATCGCAGCATCGCGGTGTTTGACTGAATGACCGAGTTCAATTCGACCACCCGGCTGAGGCGTTCTTCTATCTCGTTCTGTCCAGCGTCCAATTGATCGACAACGCCGGACAGCGCTGCACCTGAATCAGACAGCGACGCGCTTTCGATCTTACACATCATCCGGGTCGAGCTGAGACCGGTCACATAGCGTTTCATATCCAGAACGCTGCGTCCAAAACGCTTGGCTTCCTGTTCGACATCGGACAAGGCACGGGCGGTCTCGCTGATATAGGCACGACGATGCGCCTCGATCAAATTTGCCTCAGCCTTCAGGTCCAAGCTGTCAGGGTAATTGTAATCCAGAGTTTGCAGCAGCTCGGCCATTTCCTCTTCGATCCCGTAAACAAAGCCAAGGAACTGGCTGCTCAGGATCGCATTGCGAATCCGCGCGAAAACACAATTGTCCCCGTCCACAAAGGTCGTCACCCACGTCGACATATCCTCGAGCATCTGGCTGTAGTTCACCGAGATCGCACTGATCGGCCCGCCTGCGCTTTCAAGACGCGAGGCTATGATGCGCATGTTCATTGGCACTGTCCTGATCGATTTGAAGGCTTCGGTCAGTTCAGTTGCCTCGTTTTGCACCTGATCTATCGCGTGCGACATCTCAAGAAATCGCTGCTGAAGCGGGGAAAGGGTGCGTCCCAATTGGCGCACGCGGACCTGCTGCTCGGTCGCGATGGCAGTGGATTGAAACGCTTCGTAGTTAGAAAAGCCGATGTCCTCGAGCATCTCCAAAAGGCACTCGGCGCTTTTGGCAGGGCTTAGCCCTTCGCTTTGTTCGCGCTGCAACAGCCGTTCGTAGATGGCCGAAACCTTTTGCAGCAGGTCGCTGCTCGGTTTGATCCTGATCGAAATGTACCCCCCCTCAATAGGCGAGGCCAAGGCAAAGACCCAGTAATACCGGCCGTTCTTTGCCCGGTTCTTCACGTAGGCGCCAATCGGTTTGCCAGCTTTCAGCTGATCCCAAAACAGCTGAAACACGCCCTTTGGCATATCGGGGTGCCGAACAATCTTGTGCGGTGCGCCCAGAAGCTCGTCCCATTCAAAGCCCGATACCCTGTGGAACACCGAGTTCCCGCACCGAATGACACCTCGGGTATCGGTACGCGAATAGAATACCTCTGTCAGATGAAACAGCGCTTCGCTCGCCGACACATTGGCGGCGGCTGAAAACTCGTGATTGAGTTCGGTCATTTTCTATGTCCTCGACCATGCCTTTGATCAGAACATCCCCCGGAACCCTTAGAAAATGGTGAACGATATCCTACCGTCCACCAACTTCCTTCAGAAAAGCGATCTGAGCATCGCCGTGCTGCCCTGAATAACCGCGTTCAACTCGACGATCCGGGCAAGACGGGCTTCGATCTCGTTCTGACCATCGTCCAACTGGTCCACGATTCCGGCAAGTTCCGTCCCCGATTCCGCAAGTGACGCGCTTTCGATCTTGCACATCATTCGGGTGGAACTGAGCCCGGTCACATAGCGTTTCATGTCAAGAACGCTTCGTGCAAAGCGGCGCGCCTCGACTTCAACATTTTGCAGTGAAGTGACAGCCTTTTTATGGAAATCCGCCGCCCTGGCCTCCAAGCGACTGCGCTCTTCCGGCAGATCAAGACACTCGGGGCAATTGGCGGATTGATCTGCAAAATCAGACTGCATTTCCAGTTGAAGCGACCGTGCGAAGCTCAGGAATTGCCCCTCAAAAATCGCAGCTCGCATCTTTGCAAACACGCATTTCTCACCATCAACAAAGGTCGAAACCCAAGAGGACATCTCCTCAAGCATCTGGGAATAGTTCACCGAAATCGCACTGATCGGTCCACCGGCGTTTTCAAGCCGCGAGGCAATGATGCTCATGTTCATTGGAACAGTGCGAATGGCAAGAAAAGCCTCGGTCATGCCGGCTGTCTCTCCGGCCACTTCCGAAATCGCTTTTGACATCTCAAGAAACCGCGTCTGGGTGGTCTCCATCGACTTTCCTATGTGGCGATACCGCGCCTCGCATTCGGTGGCCAGCGCGGTTGCCTGGAAACCGGCATAGCTGGAAAACCCTTCGGCCTTCAGCATTTCAATCATCACGTCAGCACTATCGGACGGGCTGAGACCTTCTTGCTGCTCACGGCGCAGCAGTTCGGCATAAATGCCTTCGACCTTTTTAAGCAGCGGGCTGGTCGGTTTCAAACGGGTCGAGAGATACCCGTTCTGGGTGGGCGACACCAAGGCAAACACCCAATAATAGCGCCCGTCCTTTGCCCGGTTCTTCACATAGCAACCAATCGGTTCGTCGCTTTGAATCCGCGACCACATGTACTGGAACACACCGCGTGGCATGTCCTCGTGTCTGATAATTTTGTGCGGCGCCCCGATCAGTTCATCCCAATCGTACCCTGCCAACCTTTGGAAAACAGTGTTCCCCGCAACGATGACACCACGTTTATCGGTACGCGAATAGAACATTTCGTTCGGCGTAAAGGCGACTTCGCCTTTGGTGGTTCTATGCGCCTCAGCGGCGAATTCTGGACTTAGTTCGGTCATGTGACCCCCCGAGCAACTTTGCTAGTTGGGAAGGTGGGTCAAGCGCTTTAACAAACGGTGAAATGGCCCCCGCGAACTCAATCCAATTCGCGGGGAATTATCCGGGTTTGGCGCTCTACCCGGGGCTCATCCCGCGCAAGCGTTCCGAGCGGCGACGCAGCAATTCCAGCGTCGTAAGCAGCGCGATCGAGATCCCCACAAGGATCGTCGCAACCGCCAGAATGGTCGGGCTGATCTGTTCGCGCAAACCTGTAAACATCTGCCATGGCAAGGTTTGTTGGTTTGCCGAGCCGACAAAAATCACCACGACCACTTCGTCAAACGAGGTGATAAAGGCGAACAACCCGCCAGAGATCACCCCCGGCAAGATCAGCGGCATTTGCACCCGGAAGAAGGTGGTCACAGGGTCCGCGCCCATGTTTGCCGCCGCCCGCGTCAGTGATCGGTCAAAACCGACAAGTGTCGCGGTTACGGTAATGATCACGAAAGGAATGCCCAATGCCGCATGCGCAAGCACAACACCGGCCAGCGTCCCCTGCAGTCCAATCCGGCTGTAGAAGAAGTACATGCCCGCCGCCGAAATGATCAGCGGCACGATCATCGGAGAGATCAGGATCGCCATGATCGCACGGCGGAAGGGCACGTGCTCAGAACTCAGACCAATGGCCGCCAATGTCCCGAAGCTGACAGACAGAACCGTCGCCATCGGCGCAATGATCAAAGAGTTGCGCAGCGCTTGCTGCCAGTCCGACGAAGTGAAGAAATCGCGGTAATGCTTGAGGCTGTACCCGGCGGGGTCGAAGCGCAGCATTTCCGGCGTGAAGGTAAAGAAGTTCTCGGCGTTGAAGCTGAGCGGCATGACCACAAGGATCGGGGTGATCAGAAAGACAAAAATCGCCCCGCATATCACCCGGAAACTGTAGTGCCACATCACTTGACCGGCGGTCAGGTAAGGCGGCAGCGGCACGCGATAGCGCCCCATGCCGAGCCAGTAGATAAACCAGCCAAAGACCCAGCCAAAGAGCACGCCGACCACGAGGCCCGGCAACCCTCCCAGCAATAAACCCGCCGCGCCCATCAGGGCAACAAGGCCCCAACGCACGCTTTTCTCCATCTCATCCGGCAAGAGTGTCAGCACCACAAAGGCGATGGCTGCCAGTATGATGAAACCCAGCACGATCCCCATAAGGCTCGATCCGTTGGCCGCGCCGACAAAGATCCCGGCAAAGGCGCCTGCCGCCCCGATGACCGGGGCCGCAAAGCTGATTGGCCGTTTGATTGCTTGTGTTTCGACAGCCATGATCTCAGCCCCCCAGCTTCACGTTATCAATGCCGACGATCTTGTCGTAAGCCCAGTAGAGCAACAGCACGACCGCCAGAAGGATGGTCCCCAGTGCCGCCGCCAGACCCCAGTTGAGGCTGGACGAGATGTGATAGGCGATCCGGTTCGAGATGAATGTACCGGTGGTGCCGCCGACAATCTCGGGCGTGATGTAATAACCGATGGACAGGATGAAGACGAGAATACTACCCGCCCCGATCCCCGGCACCGATTGCGGGAAATAGACCCGCCAGAAGGTCGTCCAGTTGGTGGCGCCCAGCGATTTTGCCGCACGCACATAGGTCGTCGGGATTGTCGACATGACCGAATACATCGGCAGAATCATGAAGGGCAGCAGGATGTGAGTCATCGCGACGATCGTACCAAACTGGTTGTTGATCATTGTCAGGCGCGCATCATCCGCCACAAGCCCTAGCCAGACCAGAACATCGTTGATCACACCTTGTTGTTGCAACATCACCTTCCACGCCGAGGTACGCACCAAAAGCGAGGTCCAGAATGGCAAAAGAACAAGGATCATCAACAGGTTGGAAGTCCGCGCCGGAAGCGTCGACAGCAGGTAAGAGATGGGATAGGCCAGCAGGATACAGCTGATGGTGATCACCATGGACATGAACATCGTCCGCTTGAACAGCAGTCCATAGATACGCTCATCCTCATCGCGGAACCCGGCGCCATCCGGCGTTTTCTCCATGTCCACCGCGTTCAGGAAATAACCGCTGGTAAAGTTCGGGCTGTAGATCTTGATGGTGTGCCAGATTTCCGGTGTCAGCCAGTCCTTGTCGATGTCCCCGAAGGTCTCCTTGAAATCGACCGTCTTGAAATCGGGGCTGTCCACCAAGGCATCTGCCGCCTTCAGCATTTCGGCTTGCGGGCCAGTGTATCCGGACAGATCATGCGCCGCGAGGTCCTGGTACAGGGCCGTGTGCACCGCGGTCCAAGGTTCTTCGTTCAGCGGACTTTTGCCTTCGTCGGTCTGCTGGAACAAGGCAAAAGTCCTGTACTGATCGGCCGTGATCGGCAGCACATCGACGATGCCGTCGCGCAGCTTGAAGGTTGGCTGTTTCTGCCCCTTCTGCCAGTCTGCCTGCGCAGACAGCCAATCCGGATCGCCCATCAACTGCGCCCAAGGCTCGGCCTCATCCCAGTTCTTGTCGAGCTTCTTGAACTGCTTCTGATACACTTCGCCAATGTCGTCCAACCCGCGGCCCGACTTGCGGAACAGCGAGGACGCACCAGTCATCTCATAGTTCAGCCGCGATCCAAGCCGCGTGTGCAGCTTCGCCTCAGCGGCGATGAAGATGTCGTAATAGGCGGCTTCAAAGACTGCATCGCGAGGCAACTCGTTGCTTTTCGCATCATAGTCGGCAAGCGCCTTGGTCGTGCGCGGCAGCGTTTCCGAGACGATCTGGTTTTCAACCGAGCGCCAAAGCATATCGACGATGGGTGCGATAAAGGTGACCAGCACGAACAGCAGCAAAGGCGCGATCAGCATCAGCGCCCGCATTTTCTGGCGCCGGAGCGCGCGGTTCAGGCTGCGCTTGAGCGGGGTGCCGTCAGCGGCAAGGACAGGGCCGGTATCTGTTGCGTCGCTCATGGATCAGGCGCCTTCCACAAGTAGGATTGTGCTGGTTGCGGTGCGGCGGCGGATCTCGGCGACTTCCTGATAGGCAGGGTCGTTGTAGGCCCGCTTGGCCGACTCGTAATCTGGGAATTCGATGACGACGTGACGGCTCTGCGTCTCGCCTTCGACGGTCTCGGACTGGCCGCCCCGGACGATGAACTTCGCGCCAAAGCTTTCAAGGATCGGCGTATCGCGCTCGATGTATTCCTTGTAGGCCTCGGGATCGTTCACCGTGATATGGCCGATGATATAGCCTTTGGGCATGACCGCCTCCGTCAGTTTTGGGGTAAGGCGGAGAATTCCCCGCCCTACCAATCTCATTCGGCATTTGGCGGGCTTTCGCCCGCCACGCACCAGCCCTTACTGAGCCAGCCAGGCCTGGAATTTCGCGTCGATGTCGTCGCGATAGTCCGCCCAGAACTCATAGTTATAGAGGAACGTGTTCTTGGCGTTGTCCGGGTCGGTCGGCATATGCGGTGCCATTTCGATGCCAAGCTCTGCGTGCTTGCCAACCAGCGGCGCCGAGGACTGACGCGCCGGGCCGTAAGAGATGTACTTGGCCTGATCCGCCAGACGCTGGGTGTCGGTGGCGAACTTGAGGAAGTCCATCACGCGGGCCAGACGGTCGGCCGGCAGACCGGCGGGAACGATCCAGCCGTCAAGGTCGAACACCTGCGCGTCCCAAAGCATTGCCACAGGCTGCTTCTGCTCTTCGATGACGCTGAACAAACGGCCGTTGTAGGTCGAGCCCATCACGACTTCGCCATCCGCCAGAAGCTGCGGTGTGTCGGCGCCAGCAGACCACCAGATCACGTTGTCCTTGATGGTGTCGAGCTTGGCCAGAGCCTGCTCTTGACCTTCTTCGGTCTCCAGAACGTCGTACACATCTGCCTTGGCAACACCATCACAGAGCAGCGCCCATTCCATGTTGTTGATCGGACGCTTTTCCAGTGCGCGCTTGCCCGGATAGGTTTCCAGATCGAACACGGCGCAGACGTCGGTCGGAGGATTGTCACCAACCATGTCGGTGCGATAGCCGAAGGTCGTCGAATAGACGATCTGCGGGATAAAGCAGTCGGAAACGATCAGATCGCCAAAGTCGTCAGAAGCCGGCGTGCCATCGGGGGCTGCGGCCAGCGCTTCGTCGGCGTCGATTTCCATCGCCAGGCCTTCGTCGCACAGACGGATGGCGTCCGAGGCCACGACATCGACCAGATCCCAGGTCACATTGCCGGCTTCGTTCATTGCGCGCAGTTTTGCCACTGCTTCGTTCGAGCTTTCATCCCAAGTGGCCGAAACGCCTTCGTTGGCGGCCAGATAGGGCTCCACATAGGCTTTTTGCTGCGACGACTGATAGGCACCGCCCCAGCTGACCAGCGTCATGCTGTCGGCCATATTGCCATGGCTCTCGGCATAAGCGCTTGCTGCCGCGACTGTCAGGGCGGTCGTCGCCATGAGGGTCTTGGTGAGTTTCATTTCTTACTCCCTAGTAAACTACCCGTTTGAAAGAGGAGGTCGGGTTACGGGTTCGAACGTCCGACCCCTCGACTTGTCCGCGCGTCGATCATCCCCGAGCGACACGCAGCAATGCCTTTAACCTTAGGTCGCATCCAACGCGCGGCAATCTTCCGGCAACCAGCCGATCTCGATCACTGTGCCCGGCTCAAGCCTTACCTGATCCGGCGCATTCCGCGTTTTGATCACGAAATCATTGCCCGCCACACGCAGACGCGTGCGGAAAATGTCGCCCATGTAGATGAACTCAAGGACTTCGGCCTTGATGGTATGGGCGCCTTCTTTCAGACGGTCCTTGTTGAATTCGACACGCTCGGGCCGGATCGACACGCGGGTCTTTTCGCCGACCTTCGTGACGTTGATCGGCACCGCGTCGATCACCTGACCATCGTCAAGTTTGACCACGCAGGCTTCGCCCTTGATCTCGGTAATCACACCTTCCAGCGTGTTATTCTCGCCGATGAACTGCGCAACGAAAGAGTTCTGCGGCTTTTCGTACAGCGTGTCCGGCGGATCGAGCTGCTGAATACGACCATCGTCAAAGACCGCGACACGGTCCGACATGGTCAGCGCCTCGGTCTGGTCGTGCGTCACGTAAACCGTGGTGATGCCCAGATTATGTGCCAGCTTGGTGATCTCGAACTGCATGTGTTCGCGCAGCTGCTTGTCCAGCGCGCCCAGCGGTTCGTCCATCAAAACCAGCTCAGGTTCGAACACCAAGGCACGCGCCAAGGCGATCCGTTGCTGCTGACCGCCCGAAAGCTGCGCCGGGCGGCGGCCGCCAAAGGCGCCCATCTGCACCATGTCCAGCGCGCGCTTGACCTTGGCCTCGCGATCCGACTTACCGATCTTGCGCACCTCAAGCGGAAAGGCGAGGTTCTCGGCAACGGTCATATGCGGGAAAAGCGCGTAGTTCTGAAACACCATCCCGATGCCGCGTTTGTGCGGCGGGATATTGTTGATCGACACACCGTCCAGCTTGATCTCGCCGTGGGTGGCGGTTTCGAACCCTGCCAGCATCATCAGACAAGTTGTCTTGCCAGAACCAGAGGGTCCGAGCATCGTCAGAAACTCGCCCTTGGGCATTGACAGGTTCAGATCCTTGACGACGAGCGTTTCGCCGTCATAGCTCTTTTGCACGCGTTCGAATGCAACGAAGGCGTCTTCGTTCCCTTGTTCGGCCAAGAGCGGCTCCCTGTTTTGTTGTCGCGGATTGGCTCCGCTGTATCATGTGTTCAAACTAAAGCGTGTGCGGCGCTCGGTTGCAACCGTCTAGCCCTACCCCATAGAGAATGGGGCCGATTCCGGGAAATATGGTCACAAAAGCGACACTTTGCAGGTCAAATTGGTCAAAGGGGCGAGGTATTCGGATCATTTGCCTGCCCAATTCCCCTCATTGATCGTCAAAAATCGCCCCTGACGCGCAAAAAATGTACGTCGCTCAAGTATAGCATGCTCGGAAAAAAGGCATTTGAGCCGATTTTCGGCGACCTTTGTCGTTTTCAGGCAGGCCCAGTTGTACACAAATGCTTAGCTGGCCCCGGACGAACAGGAGAGCCCGATGCGCCAATATCGATTCACAAAGGACATTCCCTTTACCGAGGCCGAGTACGAACGTCGTCTTGCGCTGACCCGAGCCGCCATGGACAAAGCCGGGATCGAGGTGCTCTTTGTCACTGACCCGTCGAACATGGCTTGGCTGACCGGATACGATGGCTGGTCCTTTTACGTGCATCAGGGCGTTATCGTGTTCCACGACGCCGACCCGATCTGGTGGGGCCGCAATCAGGACACCAACGGCGCCCTGCGGACCGTCTGGATGGGCGATGACCGCATCATCGGCTATATTGACAGCTACGTGCAGAATACCGAAATGCACCCGATGGAGGATCTCGCCCAGCGCTTGATCGGCATGGGCTTTGAAGAGGCGCGCATCGGCGTCGAACTGGAAAACTACTACTATTCCGCCAAGGCCCACCTGTCGCTGATGGCGGCCCTGCCCAAATCCACACTTGTCGATGCGACCGCTTTGGTGAACTGGCAGCGCGGCATCAAATCCAGCGAAGAGATCGCCTTCATGCGCAAGGCGGCGCGCATCTCGGAAAAGATTGTCGACGGCTTGCTTGAACGGGTCGAACCCGGCGTGCCGAAGAACGAAGTGGTTGCCGAAATCCAGCGCGACGCGATCCTTGGTGTCGATGGCGACTGGGGCGATTATGCCGCCATCGTGCCGCTTCTGCCTTCGGGTTCAGACGCTGCCGCGCCGCATCTGACGTGGGACGGACGCCCCTTTGCCAAAGGCGAGGCGACCTTTTTCGAAATCTCCGGCTGCTATCGCCGCTACCATGCTCCTCTCTGCCGAACGATCTTCCTTGGCGATCCGCCCGACATCTTCCTTGCCGCCGAAGCGGCGCTTGCCGAAGGGCTGGAGGCCGGGCTCGAAGCCGCCCGCGCCGGAAACCGGGCGTGTGACATCGCCAATGCGCTGGCCGCGCCGCTAGAACGCGCCGGTATCGAACGCGGCGCGCGCTGCGGCTATCCCATCGGCCTCAGCTATCCCCCCGACTGGGGCGAACGCACCGTCAGCCTGCGCACCGAGGACGAAACCATCCTGCAACCGGGCATGACCTTCCATTTCATGCCCGGCCTGTGGATGTCAGACTGGGGGCTAGAAATCACCGAATCCATCCTGATCACTGAAGATGGCGCCGCCGAATGTTTCTGCGACCGTCCGCGCAAGATGTTCGTCAAGAAATAGCCGCGCGCTATTTCCTCATTTCATCCCCGTCGGAAGTTTCCTCCTAAATCGAAAGGCACCGAACCCGCCCTGATGAGCACGCTGCCCGAAACCGAAACCCTGCTGGCCGACCTGATCGCTTTTCCGACCGTGTCGAGCGACAGCAACCTCGACATGATCAACCACATGGCCGGGCTGTTGGAACATCACGGCGCCCGCGTCGAGGTTCAGCGTGACGCCACCGGTGACAAGGCCAACCTTTGGGCCACGCTTGGCCCCGAGGGGGATGGCGGCGTGGTTCTGTCAGGCCATTCCGATGTGGTTCCCGTCGCAGATCAGGACTGGAGCCTTGACCCCTTTGTCATGTCCCCGCGCGATGCGCTGCTCTATGGGCGCGGCAGCTGCGACATGAAGGGCTTTATCGCCGCCGCTCTTGCGATGGCCCCGGCCTACGCCGAACAGACCCTGCGCCGCCCAGTGCACTTCTGCTTTACCTATGATGAAGAAGTCGGCTGTCTAGGCGCACGCCAACTGGTGCCGCACCTGCAAGAAAGCGGCATCAAACCCGCCATGGCCATCATTGGCGAGCCAACCTCGATGCAGATCATCGAAGGACATAAGGGCTGCTGCGAATACACCACGCGCTTTACCGGTCTCGAAGGCCACGGATCAGCCCCCGACCGGGGCGTGAATGCCGTCTCCTATGCGGTGCGCTATGTCGCGCGCCTGCTGGAACTGGCGGAAGAGCTGAAAACCCGCGCCCCGCGCGGTTCGCGCTTTGATCCGCCCTGGACCACGGTCAACATCGGCCGGCTTTCCGGCGGCGTGGCTCATAACGTCATCCCCGGCAAGGCCGAACTGGAATGGGAAATGCGCCCGGTCGAATGGGGCGACGCCAATTTCGTCAAGGACGCGCTCAACGAATACATCGAAACCGAGCTGCTGCCCGCCATGCGCGCGGTTTCGCCCTATGCCGACATCTCGACGCAGGTGATCGGCGAAGTCGTCGGACTTGAGCCGATGGAGGACAACGCCATCCGCGACCTTGTCCACCAGTTGACCGGCGGAAATTCCTGTGACGTCGTTCCCTTTGGCACCGAGGCAGGCCTGTTCCAGCACATGGGGATGAGCGTTGTCGTCTGCGGCCCCGGCTCTATCGTGCAGGCCCATAAACCCGACGAATACATCGCCCGCGAGCAGCTTCAGCAATGTCTCGATATGCTGCACGGCCTTGGGCGGTCGCTAACCCAATGACCGAAGCCTCCACCCGCTTTCAAAGGTTATATGGCGCGCTGCGGACCCGCATCTGCCTGCTCGAGTACCCGCCGGGAACGCGCCTGTCCGAAGAAGTGCTTGCGGCGGAATTCGGCACCTCGCGCACCCCGCTGCGCCGCGTCCTTGCCCGGCTCGAGGACGAAGGATTGGTGGTTTCTCGCCATGGTGTCGGCACCTTGGTCACAGATGTGGAATTGACCGAAATGGCGCAGGTTTACGCGCTGCGGCTGGAATTGGCGCAACTGGTGGGCACGCTCTCGCCTGTGGCAATCACCCCTAGCATGCTGTCCCGGATCGACGATTTCGCCGCCCAAGGTGTTGCGCTTGCCCAAGCCCCGGATGCCCAGACCTTTGCGCAGCTGAATATGGAATACCACGCCTTCGGTCTGTCGCTGTCCGAAAACATGGCCCTGCAAAACACCGCCGAGCGGCTGTATTTCCTGACCGCTCGCATTTGGCTGAAATCCATCTCTCGCCTAGACCTTGAACGCGAATGCGCCACTTTCTCGGATGAGATCCAACAAACCCGGGAAGCGCTGCATATCGGCGATCTTCAGGCCGCTGCCCTGATCCGCCGCAGCCATATCTCGATGAGCTTTCACCGACTCTCAACGCTTTGAGCGATGAAAAGGTCGCGGACTTGCCCGCGCACCCTTCCATCGGGCCATTATCTCGATTTATCCAGCGTCTCAGGTACGATCAGCCGTGTTCCCGGTGCGATCCGTTGCGCGATCTGCAAAAGGTGATCCGGGCGAAAAGCCACGCAGCCTTCGGTCGGATACCCTGCGCGCCGCCAGCGGTGCAAAAAGATCGCCGAACCCTGCCCGGGCTTGGCCTTTGGCCAGTTCCAATCGGTCAACAAAACCAGATCATACAGCCGATCGGCGCGCCGCAGCCGCTCGTGACTTGGCGCATAGGGCGCACGCACCATAGTGTTGTACCGAGCATCCCCGGCATCATCGGACCACAAATCACCCGGTCTGATCGGTCGCGCCCAGTGCGTCGGCGGCGCAATCCGATCCGGACGATACAACATGCCGACAATCCGGTGCCTGCCAACAGGCGTTGCGCCATCGCCTTCCCGCTTGTCCCCGCGCACGCCGCCGCGTCCAATTGTGCAGGGCCAAATCTGCCCAGCGAAACGCAGACCCGCCGGGGTCAGGATCATATCCATGGCAGAGTCCCTTATAGCAAATGCCCGGACTTGCGCGCTTTGGTCGCCAGATAGCGGGCGTTTTGCGGTGTTTCGCCCACCTTCAACGGTACCCGTTCGGCCACCTCGATGCCGCAGCGCGCCATCATCGCCACCTTTGCGGGGTTGTTGGTCAACAGCCGCACCTGAGAAATCCCCAGCTCCCGCAATATCTGCGCGCCAAGACGGAAATCGCGCTCATCATCCTCGAAGCCAAGCCGGTGGTTCGCCTCGACCGTGTCAAAGCCCTGATCTTGCAAGGAATAAGCGCGCATCTTGTTCGCCAGGCCGATCCCGCGCCCCTCTTGGTTCAGGTACAAAAGTACGCCTGCGCCCTCTTGCCCCATCTGCGCCAGAGCGGCGTTCAGTTGCGGCCCGCAATCGCACTTGAGCGAGCCCAAAAGATCGCCGGTGAAACAGGCCGAGTGCAGCCGCGCCAGCACAGGCGCCTCGCGATCCGGGCGGCCCACTTCGATGGCGTAATGTTCGTCCGAGCCATCCTCGGGGCGAAAAATATGCAAACGCGCGTTTTCCGCAGCACGCAATGGCACCTTGGCCGAAACCACGTGATGCAAATCGGGCAAGGCATCCAGTGCCGGGGCCACCTGCCCGGCCTGCAACAGAACCAGCCCATGTTCGGTGGCAAAGTCCTGCGCCACCGGAACCACAAGCGCGGCAGGTAAAAGCCGCGCGGTTTTGCACAGCGCGATGGCCAGACGGTGTAGCCCCGCATCGCCGTCGCGCCGCGTGGACAGTGGGCCTTTCATCGGGTTGGCCAGATCATCCGCCGGATCGGCCAGATCATGCACCCAACTGATCGAGGCCCCTTCCGGTAGCACGACCCGCGCGACATCGCCATCATAGGCCCGCGCCTTGAGCGTTTCTGCCCGTCGTCCGGTCAGCGCCAGATCAACCGCGCCCAATGCCTGCATCCCGGCCAACCGTTCGGCGCCCAAAGTCTCGGCCGAGGCAACCAAAGCCGCCCCGTCCGCGCCGCTCAGAACAACCGGAACCCCCATGCGCAGGTCAGCCCGCGCCCGCGACAGGGTTTCATAAAGGTCCGGTGCAAAGGACATGGGCGCTCCATAAGTGTAACATTAGGCCGGTATTTCTGTAACATTCCCCCACCTCATACACGAGGCCGTGAAACGCTTGCAGCAATCCTTGTCGGTCCGGCAAGATGTCCACATCTGCTTGGAAAGGCAAGATGGAGACCAATGATATGGCACAGCTGAAAAACATTCTCCTCGTGGACGATGACGACGATCTGCGCGAGGCGCTTGCCGAGCAGTTGATCATGACTGAGGACTTCGAAGTCTTCGAAGCCGAGAACGGCGCAGGCGCGATGACCCGCGCCAAGGAACAGAACTACGATCTGGTGATCCTTGATGTTGGCCTGCCTGATACCGACGGGCGCGAGTTGTGCCGCCTTATGCGCAAGCAAGGCGTCAAGGCCCCGATCATCATGCTGACCGGCCATGACAGCGATGCCGATACCATTCTTGGCCTGGACGCCGGGGCCAATGACTATGTCACCAAGCCATTCAAATTCCCGGTGCTGCTGGCCCGGATCCGCGCCCAGCTGCGCCAGCACGAGCAAAGCGAAGACGCCGTGTTCACGGTTGGTCCCTATACCTTCAAGCCAGCGATGAAGATGCTGGTGACCGAAGATGACCGCAAAATCCGCCTGACCGAGAAGGAAACCAACATCCTCAAGTTCCTGTATCGGGCCACCGAAGGCGTGGTTCCGCGCGACACGCTGCTGCACGAGGTTTGGGGTTATAACGCGGGTGTCACCACGCACACGCTTGAGACGCACATCTATAGGTTGCGGCAAAAGATTGAGCCGAACCCTTCGAATGCGTCGCTTCTGGTCACGGAATCCGGGGGATATCGGCTTGTTTCGTAACTTTTTGTTTCTAATGGGCCCAAAAGATGCACGTTTGTAAAAGGTTACCTTGACGCAGATCAAAGTTGCATTGCACGCTAACGTTTAGATTGGTTTCGATAAATTCAATTACCCGTTGCATGTGCGGGTTATCGCATGCACCTCCCTGTTGGACTGGGCCCGGGCTTGTCCCGGGTCTTTTTTTGCCCAACATGATCCAATTGAGCGCCTACGGCGCACAGGTTTGGTTTTGATGCGAGGCTCTGCCTCGCGCTCCGGGATATTTATGGACCAATGAAACCGACGCTTATTGTGCTTGGTCCATGTAGTGGCGCACTGCATCCTGAACATGGCGAAAGCGGTCCCCACCAAGATGTTTCCCGCCATACCATCGGGTGACAACGATGATGTGATTGCGCAGGTCTTCGCGTTCCAGCATGCGCAGGATCACCATACCGGCGCCGCTTTCCCCATCGTCGTTCTTGAGCGGCGCAGTGTCCGTCAGGCAGGCCCAGGTGTTATGGGTTGCCTTGGCAAATTTCTTGCGGCGTTTCAGCTCTTTGAGAAAGGCGCGGGCCTCGGCTTCACTTTGGCATGAACCGCCAGAGACCGCATAACGCGACCCACGATCCGAGATGATGTTTTCCAGAACAAGCATAGGACTTGGCCTATCCGCGCCAACCGGAAAGGACAATGAAAATGGGCCCTGGCATCCCCGCCAGGGCCCTCGGACGCATCCCGTGAGTAAACGCAGAGTCCGTTACCAGTACGTGCCTTTTGACGACATCAACTTTGACGGCAAAGGGTAAATAATAGCTAAACTTCCCAGTAAGGAATGCCCTATTGTTTACAAAAAAAGGGCGCCCCGAAAGGCGCCCATTGGTATAGTCAGGGAATGAGACTTACGCGTCTTCTTCCTTGGTCTTGTTCTCGGGAACGATTTCTTCCCCGGTTTCTTGATCGACGACTTTCATCGACAGGCGCACCTTGCCGCGATCGTCAAAGCCCAGAAGCTTGACCTTCACGTCCTGGCCTTCTTTCAGAACGTCCGACGGATGGTTCAGGCGGCGGTTTTCGATCTGGCTGACGTGCACAAGGCCGTCACGCTTGCCAAAGAAGTTCACGAAGGCGCCGAAATCGACGATCTTCACAACCTTGCCGTCGTAAACCTTGCCTTCTTCCGGCTCAGCCACGATCGAATAGATCATGTCGTAGGCCTTTTTGATGGCCTCGCCGTTGGGCGATGCAATCTTGATGATGCCTTCGTCATTGATGTCGACCTTCGCGCCGGACACTTCCACGATCTCGCGGATGACCTTGCCGCCCGAGCCGATCACTTCACGGATCTTGTCGGTCGGGATCTGCATGGTCTCGATGCGCGGGGCGTGCACGCTGAACTCACCAGCGCTGGACAGCGCCTTGTTCATCTCGCCGAGAATGTGCAGACGGCCCTCTTTGGCCTGAGCCAGAGCGGTTTTCATGATCTCGGGCGTGATGCCTGCGACCTTGATGTCCATCTGCAGGGACGTGATGCCCTTTTCGGTGCCTGCCACTTTGAAGTCCATGTCGCCGAGGTGATCCTCGTCGCCAAGGATGTCGGACAGGATCGCGTAATCGCCATCGTCTTCCAGCACGAGGCCCATGGCCACACCGGCAACCGGCGCTTTCAGCGGAACACCGGCGTCCATCATGGACAGCGAGCCGCCACAGACCGACGCCATCGAGGACGAGCCGTTGGACTCGGTGATTTCAGACACCAGACGCAGCGTGTAGGGGAAATCCGTCGCGGCGGGCAGAACGGCCTGAAGGGCGCGCCATGCCAGTTTGCCGTGACCGATTTCGCGGCGGCCCGGGCCACTCACGCGGCCAACTTCGCCAACCGAATAGGGCGGGAAGTTGTAGTGCAGCATGAAGTTGGATTTGAAGTTGCCATGCAGCGCGTCGATGAACTGTTCGTCATCACCGGTGCCCAGCGTGGTCACGACCAGCGCCTGCGTTTCACCACGGGTGAACAGAGCCGAACCGTGGGTCCGCGGCAAAAGGCCGGTTTCCGACTCGATGGCGCGGATCTGATCCAGCGCGCGGCCGTCGATGCGACGCTTGTTCTTGACCACGTCACCGCGCAGAACAACCGACTCCAGCTTTTTCAAGGCCGAGCCGAGGTTGGCATCGGCAAGCTGCTCTTCGTTCAGAGCGGCTTTGATGCTGTCCTTGGCGGCAGAAACGGCGGCTACACGCTGCTGTTTGTCGCTGATCGCGTAAGCGGAGCGCATGGCCTCTTCGCCAGCGGCTTTGACCGCTTCATACAGGTCGGCATAATCCGGCGCCTGGAAGTCGAACGGCTCTTTCGCGCAATCTTCAGCCAGATCGATGATCAGGTCGACGACCGGCTGGATCTGCTCGTGGGCGAACATCACGGCGCCCAGCATTTCCTCTTCGGTCAGCTCGTAAGCTTCGGATTCGACCATCATCACGGCATCTTTGGTACCGGCAACAACCAGGTCCAGACGCTGCTCGGGGTTGTCGCGCAGCATGTGCATGTCGTCGACGGTCGGGTTCAGGACGTATTCGCCATCCTCGAAACCAACGCGGGCACCGGCGATCGGGCCACGGAACGGTGCGCCGGAAATGGTCAGCGCAGCCGAGGCGGCGATCATCGCAACGATGTCGGGGTCATTGACCAGATCGTGGCTCAACACCGTACACATCACCAGAACTTCGTTCTTGAAGCCGGGGACAAACAGCGGGCGGATCGGACGGTCGATCAGACGCGCGGTCAGCGTCTCTTTTTCGGTCGGGCGCGCTTCGCGCTTGAAGAAACCGCCCGGCACTTTACCGGCGGCATAGTATTTTTCCTGGTAGTGAACCGTCAGCGGAAAGAAATCCTGCCCTTCGCGCGGTTCCTTGGCGAACGTCACGTTCGCCATGACCGAGGTTTCGCCCAGAGTGGCGATCACAGTACCGTCGGCCTGACGGGCAATCTTGCCCGTTTCCAGTGTGAGCGTCTCTTCGCCCCACTGCATCGACTTCTTCGTTTCTTTGAACATACGTCTATCCTATGTGGGAGCGCTCCCGGCCCCTGCCGGGTCTCCCGTTTGATTGGCGGCCCCATTGCCGCCGACCCCTTCATCATTCCATGCGCCGGGGCCAGTGCGTCACGTCTCAGATGTGGGTGGCCCATACATGTTTTTCACCCCTTTGGAAAGCAATGAAACAGCGCGCAGCCCTACACTGCAGTGTTTTCAGCGGAAATAATCCCACTTTTCGGGCCTCGGTGCGGGCATTTGCCGGATCTTGCTCACTTCGCAAGAGTGCCCGCAGGCAAGATTGACGCATTTTCCTGTTTTTCCAGCGACATGCCGTGCCCGCATGGTAAAGCACAATGCAAATCAGACGTGGATTGTACCATATGAACATTCTTCAGATCACCTCGCTGCTTATCGTCCTGGCTGGCGCCTTTGGGGCCATCAACTATCTGTTCCTGAAACTGCCCTCTGCGATCGGCATTCTTGTGGTCGCCTTGCTGACCTCTCTGGCGGCTCTCTTGGCGGATATGGCGTTTCCTTCGGTCCAGATCGCCAGCGGTATTCGCGCGGTGATCCTGGACATCGATTTTTCCGACGCACTGCTTGAAGGGATGCTGGGCCTGCTGCTGTTCGCCGGGGCGCTGCACGTCAAAATCTCGGACCTGCGGGCGGTCTGGCCGGTAGTGTTGGTGATGGCCACCGTCGGCGTCGCCCTGTCCACCGCCGTTATCGGCATCGGCTTTCACTGGCTGACCGGAGCGCCGATCCTCATCGCACTGTTGTTCGGCGCGCTGATATCGCCGACCGATCCGGTGGCCGTGCTGGGCGTGCTGCGCGAAGCCAATCTCAGGAAATCCCTTGAAACCCAGATTGCCGGCGAAAGTCTGTTCAACGATGGCGTTGGATATGTGGTCTTTCTCGTGCTTCTGGGCATGGCCTTTCCGCATGGTGACGCCCATGGCAGCGGTTTAGCCGGGGCCTTGCGCCTGTTCACCCAAGAGGCGCTTGGCGGTGCGGTGCTTGGTGTGGTGTTGGGCTGGCTCGTGTTCCGTGTCATGCGGCGGATCGATGACCCCTCGCTCGAGGTTCTGCTGACCCTTGGCCTTGCTTTTGGCGGCTATGAATTGGCCATCGCCCTGCATGTTTCGGCGCCCATCATGGCGGTTTGTGCAGGCCTGTTGATCGGCGACGTTGGCGCCAAACACGGGATGAGCGCGGAGACCCGGAAATACGTCGAAGCCTTCTGGATGCTGATTGACGAGATTCTGAACGCGGTCCTTTTCCTGCTGATCGGGTTCGAGGTTTTTGCCGTAGCCTTCGACACGAGCCTGCTGGTCACCTCGGTCCTGTCCATCGCTCTGGCGCTGGTCGGACGCCTTGTCGCCGTTGCCGTCCCGGTTTTCATGCTCAAACCGTTTCAGACCTTTGCACCCGGGGTCGTGTCGATCATGACCTGGGGCGGCCTCAAGGGCGGGATCTCGGTCGCGCTGGCCCTGACCTTGCCAGACAGCGAATGGAAACCGCTGATCCTGACGATGACTTATGTGATCGTCGTTTTCTCGATCATCGTGCAGGGTTTGACTGTGGCACAGCTGGCCAACCGCGTCGGGCGCGAGCCTGATCTGGTTTAGATTTTCAATGGCAACAGTAAATGGGCAGGCGTTGTTCTGCCAATGCGTGGAGAAGGGAAAAAGACGTGCAGACCCAGACATTTGGCAAGATCATCTTCGACGACGGCGATGCCATACTTCCGGCGAAAGGCCCGCTTAGCGCGCCGGTCACGCTGGATATGAGCGAGATGGACCTGACACCAGACACCTTATCGCGGCTGGCCGCTTTCCTTGATGCATTGCCCAGACACGTCGCGGCCATCAAGACACGCTTCGTGGCGGAATTCGAAGAGATCGCAGGCTTTGTCCCTGCGTGGTTGGCAACGGAACTGCCCGATGCGTGGGCCAAGCAGATGCAGGGAAAGACGCCCGAGCAGGTGACGGCCAGCGATGTCTGGGACTGTCTGCGCCTTTCGACGATCTGGGCCACGGATCAGGAAACGCTCTCGCTTGATTTCAACTTTGTCCACTTTGACGTGGACCACCTTCTCAGCGCGCGCATGACCGTTGAAGGTGTCTTGACCGATCTGGACATTGAATCCTGACGCATCCGAAAGGAAAACGCCCGCTCCTTTCGGAACGGGCGTCTGAAACCGTTGATCCGGCGGGACAGTCCCGCCAGTCTTTAGCGGCGGATGCCGAGGCGCTTGATCAGGTCCTGATAACGGGCCTCATCCTTGGCTTTGGTGTAGTCCAGCAACTTACGACGCAGAGCAACCAGCTTGAGAAGGCCACGACGCGAGTGGTTGTCCTTCTTGTGGGTCTTGAAATGCTCAGTCAGAGTCGAGATGCGCGAGGTCAGAATGGCAACCTGTACTTCGGGCGAACCGGTGTCGCCTTCTTTGGTTGCGAATTCCTTCATCAGGCGGGTCTTTTCTTCGGGCGTGATCGACATCGGGATCTCCTTTCGGATTTTAAGGGTTATGGCACAAGCCGGGATGTCGTCCAGCAAGGCCCATGGAGAAACACCGCCCCATGGGGACGGATGCGCGCTCATAGACGATTCACTTCGGCTTGGGAAGGCCATAGTTTACAAGGTTGCGCACCAAAGCAGCTGACCTGCACAGTTTTATGGAAAATGTGCCTCGCCCGTGTCTGGAGTCAGCCAACCGCCAAGGCGCTGGCCGCGCTTTCGCCCACCAGCATGATCGCCTCAACCGAGGGCGCGCTTGCCGTAGACAGAGTGCCAAGCACCGTGCCGTTGACCACAATCTCTGAAATTGCGGGATCATCGTCGCTGACACGCAATTCCAGATCGGGATCAGCCTCAAGGTCGCTGTCGTCATAAACGATGACAATCTGATCTTCGGTCGCGTCGAAATCCAACAACTGGGCGGCCTCATCGACGATCCAATCGCCCAGCACCAACACATCCGCGCCATTGCCCCCCGAGGCAAAATCACCCTCGCCGATCATGAGGGTATCATCCCCGTCGCCGCCATTCAGGTAGTCACTATCGTCGGTGTCATGGCCGGCCTCATCGCGTTCGACCCCGTTCAACAGATCATCATCCCAACCGCCAAAAAGCGTGTCCGAACCTAAACCGCCGTCCAGAGTATCCCCGCCTTCACGGCCAAGAAGGGCATCGGCCCCATCGCCACCGTCCATCGAATCGTCGCCCAGTCCGCCCCAAAGCTCATCATCACCGGCGTCGCCAGCCATTTGGTCGTCGCCGTCATGGCCAAACAGGTCGTCCTCACCTGCGCCGCCGGACATCACGTCCTCTCCGGCGCCACCGTGCAGCGTGTCGTTCTCGGAACCCCCGAGCAGCGTGTCAGCCCCATCGCCGCCCTGCAATTCGTCGTCCGAAGCACCGCCGTCGATCAGATCGTTGCCATCACCGCCACCCAGAAGGTCGGTCGCGTCTGAGCCGGTCATGTCGTCGTCGCCTTCGCCGCCCTCTTCAATCAGGCCGGGCATGTTGATCAGACCCATTTGACCGAAGAGCGACGTCATCGCGCTTTGGGTATTTTCTTCCATCTCGGATGAGCCAGCATCCTGCTCCATCCCGACATCCGCTGTCATGACGACAGGCTCATCGACAGGCTCAGCCTGCGACAACTGCGCCTCTTCGCCGTCTATGGCGAAATCCAGAATACCAGTGCCGTCGGTGACGTCATCTTCGACCTGATCGCCGCCAGTGGGCGCATCAGACGGGGAATCGGGCAGGCTTTCTTCGGCGACCGGTGTGCTGATAAAGGCCACGGACCCCAGCACCATCATACCCATCAAACCAGCAAGAAAAAACATGGTCGGAATCCCCGCAATCCACCATGTCCAGTATCCCCGATCGTCGTGAGGCGATCAACGGAATTCCCGCGACAGGGTTAACGAGTGGTTTCCGCCTCCGGCGGCTGGATCTCTTCGATGATCTGGCTGGCAAGATCACCAAGGATCGGGACAAAGGCCACCTGGCTGAGCAACAACACAATCACCGACACCAGCGCCGAGGCGCCGACCACCGTGCCAAGGCCAAAAGCCAAGCCGCGGATGAATTGAAAGGCAACCAGCCGGTAAAGCGAGTTCTGGACCTTGATGAAGCGGTGGTTGTTCAGCCGCGCCACTTCATCTGCGAGCCTGTTCAAATCGCCGTGCAATTGCTCCGAGCGGTTCGGTTCAGGAACCTGCATATCGTGCCTCCTTAGGCCAGTCTTGTGGCAGTGTCGCATAAGGCACGTAAAGCGGATGGCGCGGATGACCAGCATTTGTCAGGCCAAGATGCCTTACATCACCGCGCAAACGAGGCGCCACGCGGGCCGCCTGCCCCCGGTATGCGCCATGCACCCCCCAAGCCGCTATTGTCATGTCCGCCGCTCCGGACCATGCTTCCAACAGCGTGGTGTTTTCCGGGCCTTCGGGATCATCGATCTGCTTCAGATCCTGCGGGCGTGTCGCGCGATAGGCAAAAAGGTTGGCAATCATCAGCGTTCCACAGTTCAGCATTCGGGCTCGGCGTTGGCACCGCTCGATCGTCGGATCATTGCGCAACTCATCAGCCGTGGATGGGTTCAACATGACAAACAGAACGCTTGGCAACGCTACATCCCAAATACGGGTCAAGCCGTAGCGATAGCTGCCGCAGGGCGAGAAGAGCGCCACGCTGGACTGTCCATCCTGATCCGCCTGTCGTTCGATCATGGGCGCAAGGTGCCGGAGCTGCAAGCCGTTGACAAGCCCGGCAATTTGACGCCCTCTTCGAGCAGCATCGCGGAAAGGGACAGCGCATGGACATCGCAAGGATCGAGGCCGCCGCCGAACGCCTGAAGGGGCATGCGCGCCGCACGCCATTGCTGAGCGCCCCCGCGCTGGACGAAATCGCCGGGCGGCGAGTGCTGGTCAAACCCGAATGCCTGCAACACACCGGCAGCTTCAAGTTCCGCGGGGGATGGGCGGCGGTTTCCGCATTGTCTCCAGAGGCTTGTGCCAAGGGGGTTATTGCCTATTCCTCGGGCAATCATGCGCAAGGCGTTGCCATGGCCGCCCGCGCCCACAACGCCCCGGCTGTGATCATCATGCCCTCGGACGCCCCGGCCTCCAAGATCGAAGGCACGCGGGCGCTCGGGGCCGAAGTGGTGCTTTATGATCGCGGTGTCGAGTCGCGGGAAGAGATTGGAGAGCGGCTGTCGGACGAACGCGGGCTGACCTTGATCAAACCTTATGATGAGCCCGAAGTGATCGCCGGGCAGGGGACTTGCGGGTTGGAAATCGCTGAACAGGCTGCCCGCATGGGCATCACGCAAGCCGACGTGCTGGTGTGCTGCGGCGGCGGCGGCCTGACCGCCGGGATCGCCCTTGCCCTTGAAGCGCGCGCGCCCGGAATGCGCGTCCATCCGGCAGAGCCAGAGGGGTTCGATGACACCGCTAGGTCGCTGCGCGCTGGCAAGCAACTGAGCAACGCGCAAGAGGCAGGTGGGCTTTGCGACGCGATCCTGACGCCAAGGCCCGGCGATTTGACCTTTCCGATCACATCGCGCCTGTGTGGCCCGGGCGTGGTTGTCAACGACGACGAGGTACTGCGCGCCATGGCGCTGGCCTTTCGTCACCTGAAAGTTGTGGCTGAACCGGGCGGCGCCGTGGCGCTTGCCGGCGCTTTATTCCACGGATCCGAGCTTGAAGGCGACACGGTGATTGCGACGATTTCTGGCGGCAATGTGGACGCTGCCGTTTTTGCGCGGGCATTGGCGTTGGTGTAGTAATCCAGAGGGGCACGGCCTGCGGCCATGCTCAGTTGATCGCGCCCGACGCCTGCGGCTTTGGGCGCGGGACAGGGGGCGCTGCCCCCGCGCTGCGCGCTCCCCCGGGATATTTTGGGACCAATGAAGCGTCAGGCGGCTTTCTCAGATGTTCAGATTGCGGGCTTCATCAACCAGCATGACGGGAATGCCATCGCGGATCGGAAAGGCCAGTCCTGCAGCGCGACTGACCAGCTCTTGCCGCTCGGCGTTATAGTCCAGACTGCTCTGCGTGACCGGGCAGACCAAAGATTCAAGCATGCGCCGGTCAAAGGCTTTATCGCTCATTGCATTACGTCCTTTTCTCCCCCTCTCAGGGTATATTCGATCAGTGTGACGAGTGTTTCCCGCCGGGTTCCCAGAGATGGCGCTTCGAGCAGCGCTTGTTTGTCCTCGGGGGAGAAATCCAGCAGCATGGACAAAGAATTGACTAGCAATTCGTCCTCGGCGTCCTGAAGGGTCTGCCAATCGGCTGACAGATCGCGCGCGGTAAAATAACGCTCCAGCAGAGACATGAACCGGTCGCGGTCGAAGCTTTTGTCCTGTTCCGCGTCATCGCGGTCCCGCTCGAACCCTTCCCAGCTGACTTCGCAGCGTCTGTAGGGGGTAAAGCCCTGAACTTCGCGAAGCACGCGGAATCTGGAAACCCCCGACAGAGTGATCATGTAACGCCCATCCTCGGTTTCCGAAAACTGCGTCACTCGGCCGGCGCAACCGATCAGGTGGAGCCCCGTCCCGTTGCGGCCTGGCATTTCGTTTGGCTGGACCATGCCGATCAGCCGTGTGTCGGTTTTCAGACTATCTTCGAGCATCGCAAGATAGCGCGGCTCGAAGATATGCAGTGGCAGCCGTGCGCGCGGCAAGAGCAGCGCCCCGGGCAGTGGGAACACCGGGATCACACCCGGCAGATCGGTCATCGTTTTCATGACTTTCGATCTAGCCCGCAGGTGTCCTCAGGCAAATATCATCGAGCTTAGTTTGCGCCGCCCGTTCAGCACGACAGGATCGTTGGCCTTCAGCGCCTCGAAAATAGTAAACAGCTGAGCCTTGGCCGCGCCGTCATTCCATTCACGGTCCTTTCGGAAGAGGTCCAGCAACTGATCCACCGCGCCCTGCGCATCACCGGCTGCGTACATCGCCTGAGCGAGGTCAAAGCGCGCCTGAAGATTTTCCGGCTCGGCTTCGACCAAGGCCTGCAGATCGCTGATCGGACCTGCATCGGCGGCCTGTTTTGCCAGTTCCAGTTTGGCGTGGGCGGCCTCGAGTTCCGGCGCCTTGGAGATTTCTGCCGGGGCGCCGTTCAGGATGGCTTCGGCCTGATCGAGATCGTCCATCGCAATATGCGCTTGAACCAGCCCGCCATAAGCGCGGGCGTTGTTGGGATCTTCGCCCAGGATCGCCGCGAAAGTCTGCGCTGCGTCCACCGCCGCGCCCTGTTCCAGCATCTCTTCGGCGGCTTCGATCGCCTCGTCCAACCCGCCGGAGGCATCGCCCCCCGAGGCCTGAACCACGCGAGCAATGAAATTTTTCAGTTCCGAGCCGGGCAATGCGCCTTGAAAGCCGTCAACCGGCTGGCCTTTCCAGAAGGCATAGACCGTGGGGATCGACTGGATCTGCATCTGGCCGGCGATCATCTGCGCCTCATCGACGTTGACCTTGACCATCCGCACCGCACCGCGTGCCTCGGTGACGGCGGCCTCAAGGGCCGGGCCGAGCGTCTTGCAGGGGCCACACCAAGGCGCCCAGAAGTCCACGATAATCGGCGTCGTTTGCGAGGCCTCGACAACCTCGGCCATGAACTCTGCCTCGGTGATGTCCTTGACCAGATCACCTGTCGATGTCTGCCCTGTACCTAATTCCAGCATTTCCGCCTCCGCCGTTGCGGTTTCCTTAGGGGCTTAGATGGCGCAGAGGGGGCCGGGATGCAAGTGCACGCCATCATTCAAAGGCGCCGAACAATCCAATCCTCTGACGCCAATAGCCTTGGGAACACGATCCGTCTGCGCCAAGGTCACGCCTTTGGACGGGCTATCCGGGCTGTCTTACAGGTCGAACGTCGCGAAAACCGGAGCGTGATCGCTGGGCTGTTCCCAACCACGCGCGGCGCGCAGAACACGGCTGGAATGCGCCGCGTTGGCGATATCCGGCGTCGCCCAGACGTGATCAAGCCGCCGGCCCTTGTCCGCCTCGTCCCAGTCGCGCGCGCGGTATGACCACCACGAGTAGAGCTTGCCCTCGGGCACATCCTTGCGCGTCACATCGACCCATTTGCCCGCGTCTTGCGCCGCACCCAAAGCCTCGACTTCGATCGGAGTATGGCTGACGACCTTGAGCATCTTCTTGTGGTCCCAGACATCCTCTTCCAGCGGGGCGATGTTCAGGTCCCCGACAAGAACAGCCTTTTCCGGCGCTTCCGCATGAAACCAGTCGCGCATCTCGGACAAGTAATCCAGCTTTTGACCAAATTTCTCATTCACCGCGCGGTCCGGTTTGTCGCCGCCCGCTGGCACATAGAAATTGTGGATGGTCACGCCATTCGACAGCCGTCCGGCCACATGCCGCGCGTGGCCCAAAGCGGCGAAATCCTTGTCCCCAACGTCTTCGATCGGCAGTTTTGACAGGATCGCCACGCCGTTATAGCCCTTTTGCCCGCGCGCAACCATGTGGGTATAGCCCAACGCCTGAAACCCCTCCAAGGGGATCTTGTCGACCGGGCTCTTGCACTCTTGCAGGCACAGCACATCCGGCCCCTCTTCGCGCAGCAGCTTTTCGACCAAAGGCGCCCGCAAACGGACCGAGTTGATGTTCCATGTGGCAAGGGTGAAAGGCATGTGGCGACTCCTGAGTTGCAGCCGCGCGACAGTGCCAAGCCCGCCGCGAAGGTGCAACCACCGATCACGGCGCAAGTTGGTACGGGCTTGGTTTCAGCACGCCACGTTGCGTCAGATAATCTCGTCCTCGTCATAAAGCGGGGCAACCTCGGGGTGGGCATCGAAGTCGCCCGCCGCCGCTTCGGCCGCCTTGAGTTGCTTGGGCTCTGCGATGTGAAACAAGGCGTCGCCCTCGTTGACGACGGGCAGGTTCGTCCGCCCGACGACGATCCCAGGTTTTTCGGCCAGCACTTCGGCCTCGCGCTCTCCGAACGGATCAGACACCACCCCCAGCACCGAGCCCGGTTCGACCCAGTCGCCACTGGCCTTCAGCGTCCGCAGCAGCCCGCCGGACGGGGCCCGCACCCAGCCAGAGCCATCGCACAGGACACCGTGGGCCCGCGGCTTGGGCACCCCGCGCGAGGTGATCATGCCAAGGCTGGCCATGACACGCAAAATCCCTGCGACCCCGGCCCGCGCCGCGAATTCGTCAAAGCGCAGACCCTCGCCCGCTTCGTAAAGCAGCACGTCGACCCCCGCCTTTTCCGCTTCAAGCCGGAGCGAGCCATCGCGGGTTTTCGACATCAGCGTGACCGGGGCGGCAAAGGCCTTGCCCAATTCGGTCAGACGCGGGTTCTTGGGCGTCAGGCGCAATTGCGGCAGATTTTCGCGGCCTACGGCAGCCGAGTGCAAGTCAATCCCCACGTCACTGCGCAGCACCACTTCCGTCATGAACAGATCCGCAAGGCGCGCCGCGAGCGAGCCAAAGGGATGACCCGGAAACACCCGGTTCAAATCCCGGCGGTCGGGAAGATACCGCGACTGGTTGAGAAAGCCAAAGGCGTTGACGATGGGCACCGCGATCAAGGTGCCGGACAAGCGCTGCACCGGCGCGGCACGCAGAAGGCGGCGAACGATCTCGACGCCGATTACCTCGTCTCCATGTATGGCCGCCGAAACGAACATCACCGGCCCCGGGCGTTTTCCGTGCACCACATGCGCCGACATGGTGACAGGCGTGTGGTCGGACATCACCGAAACCGGCAGCTCAACCGTCTGGCGGGTGCCGGGAGCAATCGTTTCGGACCCGATCAGGAAAGCATCGCGCATGGGTTGGGTTCCTTATATTTCATGCCATTAGGAAACCAACTGCCCCGGCACTGCAAGGCCGCCCGGGCGCAAATCATGACTGTGCGGACACAAAACAGGCGCCCGAAGGCGCCTGCTTTCCCCTTCAAAGGGCATTCGTGTCGATGATCACTTCGGGTTCTTGGCAAAGCGCAGGTAGGGCAGCTTGATATCCAGCTCGCCGAATTTTTCCTTGGCTTGTTCGTCGTTCAAGGACATGGCGACGATCACGTCCTGACCCACTTCCCAGTTGGCCGGGGTCGCCAGAGGCTGTTCGTAGGTGCGCTGCAAACCGTCGAGCGCGCGCAGCACCTCGGCAAAGTTGCGGCCAACGGACATCGGGTAGGTCATCATCAACTGCACCTTCTTGTTCGGCGCGATGATAAAGACCGAGCGCACCGTGGCGCTGTCGGCAGGGGTGCGGCCGTCGGGCAGATAGGCATCGGCGGGCAGCATATCCAGCGCCTTGGAAACGGTCAGGTCTTCGTCAGCGACAATCGGGAAACCTGCAGCTGCGCCCGACGTTTTTTCAATGTCGCCTTTCCAGGCCGTGTGCTCGGCCACGCCATCAACCGAGATCCCCATGACCTTGGTGTTGCGCTTGGCCCATTCATCCGCCAACTGCGCCACGGCGCCGAATTCGGTGGTGCACACCGGGGTGAAGTCCTTGGGGTGCGAGAACAGGATCGCCCAGCTGTCGCCAATCCAGTCGTGCAAAGTGATCTCGCCCATATCGGTGGGCACGGTGAGATTGGGGATTTCTTGGTTAATACGCAGAGCCATGGAAAAATCCTTTCCTGTGTTTTTCGCTCGGATTTGAACTTACCCTGTTTAGATATATTCTAAACTGGTGATGTAAAGCCCTCACTTGCACCTCATTGCTGTGGGTGACAGAGTGCCGCAAAAGACCGACCGTTTGGTCGGGATTGCGAATCCATCCGATCGCCAATGGGAGGCACATCATGATCGAGAAGAAACAATTCTACATCAATGGCGCTTGGGTCAACCCAATTGCAGGCGCAGACCATAACGTCATCGACCCTTCGACCGAAGAGCCCTGCGCAGTGATCTCGCTGGGCGGCGAAGCGGACACCAATGCCGCCGTGGCCGCCGCCAAGGCCGCCCTGCCCGGCTGGATGGCCACACCTCCGGCCCAGCGCATCGAGGCGCTGGAGCGCGTATACGAGGCCTACAAAGCCCGCGGCGAAGACCTCGCGCAGGCGATGAGCATGGAAATGGGCGCCCCGATGGACCTGTCGCGCACCAGCCAGGTTGGCGCAGGCCTGTTCCACCTCAAGAACTTCATCCGCGCCGCCAAGTCTTTCCCCTGGGAGGCGCCGCTTGGCGATCACGCCCCGAACGATCGTATCATTCACGAGGCCGTCGGCGTCTGCGCGTTGATCACCCCCTGGAACTGGCCGATGAACCAGATCACGCTCAAGGTCGGCGCGGCGCTGGTGGCGGGCAATACCATGGTGCTGAAACCCTCCGAGGAATCGCCCCTCGATGCTGTAGTCTTTGCCGAGATCATGGACGCCGCCGATTTGCCCCCGGGTGTCTTCAACCTGATCAACGGCGATGGCGCCGGCGTCGGATCACAACTTTCCGCACATCCTGACGTGGATATGGTCAGCTTCACCGGATCCACCCGCGCAGGCACCGCGATCTCCAAGACCGCTGCAGATACGCTCAAGCGCGTGCACTTGGAGCTGGGCGGCAAGGGCGCCAATCTGGTCTTTGCCGATGCCGATGAAAAAGCTGTCAAACGCGGCGTCCTGCACATGATGAACAACTCTGGCCAAAGCTGTAACGCCCCGTCGCGGATGCTGGTCGAAGCCCCGCGCTACGACGCCGCCGTCGAAGAAGCTGCCGCCGTGGCGGCGAAAGTCACCGTCGGCCCCGCGTCCGAAGAAGGCCGCCACATCGGCCCTGTGGTGAACGAAGCCCAATGGAACAAGATCCAGGACCTGATCCAGAAGGGCATCGACGAAGGCGCCCGTCTGGTCGCAGGCGGACTTGGCCGCCCTGAGGGATTGAACAAGGGGTTTTACGTGCGCCCCACGGTTTTTGCTGATGTCACCAATAACATGACCATCGCGCGCGAGGAAATCTTTGGTCCCGTCCTCTCGATCCTCAAGTTCGATACCGAAGAAGAGGCCGTGCAGATCGCCAATGACACGCCCTATGGCCTGACCAATTACGTTCAATCACAGGACGACGCGCGGCGGGTGCGTCTTGCGCGGCAATTGCGCTCTGGCATGGTTGAAATGAACGGCGAGTCCCGCGGCGCGGGCGCGCCTTTCGGTGGGATGAAAGCCTCGGGCAATGGCCGCGAGGCTGGCGGCTGGGGCATCCATGACTTTGTCGAGGTCAAGGCTGTCTCGGGCTGGGCCGCAGAATGACAAACCGAAGCTGGGGGCGCTGCCCCCGGCTCAAAAGAGCCTCCCCCGGGATATTTAAGGACCAGTGAAAGGTCAAAAGCGCGATCTGTGCTTCACTGGTCTGCAAATATCCCGGGGGAGACGCCCGTAGGGCGGCGGGGGCAGCGCCCCTAATCGACGGTCAGTATGGCGGCTTGGCCCGGAACTTCATCCCACGGCCGTTCTCGGGGTGGTTGATGCGCAGTTCTTCCGCGTGCAGCATCATGCGGGGATAGTCTGATGCGGTTTCTGGCGCATAGAGCGCATCGCCCAGAATTGGGTGGCCCAACGCCAGCATGTGCACCCGCAGCTGATGACTGCGCCCAGTGTGCGGGAAAAGCCGCACACGGGTTTCTTCCTCTGAGGACTTCAGCACTTTCCAGTCAGTGATGGACGGTTTTCCCGTCTCATGGCAGACCATCTGGCGCGGCCGGTTCGGCCAGTCGACGATCAGCGGCAGATCGACGGTACCTTGTTGCGGTTCGAGCCGCCCTGCCAGACGGGCAAGATAGGTTTTCTTGACCTTGCGCGCCTCGAACTGCTGGCCGAGATGCTTTTGTGCATGGGCCGTCATAGCAAAGACCATCACCCCCGAAGTGTCACGATCCAGACGATGCACCAGACGTACCGTTGGAAAGGCACGCTCCAAACGGGTCAGCAAGCAATCCTCAAGCCCTTCCCCTTTGCCCGGCACGGACAATAGCCCTGCGGGTTTATCGACGATCAGAAGATCACTGTCTTCGTGCAGGACGGGAATCTCGTCCTGCGGCGGGGAATAGGTATCGCTCATCCGGGCGGTTTCGCAGAAGCGCGCGCTGCCCGCAAGGGCGCGTCCACTTAGCCCCGGGCGCGCTCGGACTTCGGATCATAGAGTGGCTGAAGCGAGGCTTTGGCAGAAACGCGTGTGCCCGCCACGTCGATCTCGTAACTGGACGCCAGCACCGCTGCCGCGCTTTCCCCCGAACAGGGCACATAGCCCAGCCCAACGGCCGCGCCCAGATGATGACCATAGCTGCCCGAGGTCAGGTGCCCAACGATCTGCCCGTCCCGCAGGATCGGCTCGTTGTGATAAAGCATCGGCTCTGGGTCTTGCAGAAGGAACTGCACCAATCGGCGGTCAAGCCCCGCGTCACGTTTGGCAAGTACCGCGTCGCGCCCCAGAAAACCGGCTTTGTCGGTCTTGACCGCAAATCCGAGCCCGGCTTCAAGCACATGATCTTCGCAGGTGATATCGTGCCCGAAATGCCGAAAGGCTTTTTCGATGCGGCAGGAATCCATCGCGTGTAGCCCGCAATAGGTCAGGCCAAAGTCTTGCCCGGCCTCGGCCAGCGTCTCAAAGACATGGGCGGCCATATCGGCAGGGGCGTAAATCTCCCAGCCCAGCTCTCCGACGTAGGAAACACGGTGCACGCGGGCAATGCCCAGACCGATCTCAATCTCCTGGGCTGTGCCAAAGGGGTTTGTCGCGTTTGAAAAATCTGCGGGAGAGACGGCTTGCAGCAAGGCGCGGGCTTTGGGGCCCATGACGGCCAGAACGCCTTCGCCTGCTGTCACATCGGTGATGACGACGACCTGATCGCCGATCAGGCGGCGCATCCAAGCCTCGTCCGCGACGCGCGTCGCGGCGGGAGTGACGACCAGATAGGCGGTTTCCGACAGGCGGGTGACGGTCACATCCGCCTCGATTCCGCCGCGCGCGTTGAGGAACTGGGTGTAGACGATGCGCCCCGGCGCCACGTCTACGTCGTTGCCGCAAACAAAGTTCAGGAAGGCCGCCGCATCACGCCCTTCGACCCGAAGCTTCCCGAAGGAGGACATGTCATAAAGCCCGACATTTTCACGGATCGCCTTGTGTTCTGCGGCCCGGTTGTCAAACCATTTCTGGCGCCGCCAGCTGTAGGCATAGTCCGGCGTCTGGTCTGGTGAGGCAAACCAATTTGCGCGCTCCCATCCGGCCAGTTCCCCAAAGACCGCGCCCTTTTGCGCCAGTTGCGCATGGAAGGGCGACCGCCGGACCCCGCGCGCTGTCGCCTTCTGGCGATAGGGGAAGTGATCGGCATAGAGCAGACCCAAAGTTTCGCTGGCGCGTTCGGCCAGATAACGGCGGTTGCGTTGGAAGGGCTGCGCGCGGGAAATATCCACGTCGCCCAGATCAAAGGGCTTTTCACCGTCCTGCATCCATTGTGCCAGCGCCATGCCCGCGCCACCCGCAGATTGAATCCCGATCGAGTTGAACCCGGCGGCGACCCAGACATTCGCTGTTTCCGGCGCCAGTCCAAGGTAATAGGCGTTGTCGGGGGTAAAGCTTTCGGGACCATTGAAAAACGTGTGGATGCCCGCGCTTTCAAGCATCGGCATCCGGTTCACGGCGGCGGCGAGGATCGGCTCGAAGTGGTCGAAATCCTCGGGCAGTTGGTCAAATTCGAAGTCTGCAGGAATACCGTTTAGCGCCCATGGCTTGGCCTTTGGCTCAAAGGCGCCCAGCATGATCTTGCCCGCATCCTCTTTGTAATAGGCGCACTCATCCGGAACACGCAGCACAGGAAGGGACTGAAGACCCGGAATCGGCTCTGAGACGATGTAGAAATGTTCGCAGGCCTGCAAAGGCACTGGCGCGCCGAGCATCTCGCCCAGATCTCGCCCCCACATGCCCGCGCAATTGACGACGTGATCGCAAGTGATTGTGCCCTGCTCACCGGCTTCTGTAGAGTAGCGGACAGCGCTGACATGGCCGCCAGATTTGACCGCTTGGGTGGCCCGAACCCCTTCCAGAACCACCGCGCCGCGATTGCGAGCGCCTTTGGCCATGGCCTGCGCTATATTGCCCGGATCGCCCTGCCCGTCTTTGGGAAGATAGACCCCACCGACAACGCCATCGGGATTGAGGTGGGGGTACTTGGAAATGATCTCGTCGGTGCCGATCTCTTCGATCTCGACGCCAAAAGCGCGGGCCATGGCGGCTTGACGGCGCAGTTCCTCGTGGCGCTCATCCCTAAGGGCAACGGTCATGGAGCCTGTGCGGCGAAAGCCGGTGGCCAGCCCGGTTTCCTCTTCGAGGTTGCCGTAGAGTTCCTGACTGTATTTCGCCAGCTTGGTCATATTCGCTGTGGCCCGAAGCTGCGCGATCAGACCTGCGGCATGCCATGTGGTCCCCGAGGTCAGACGCTTGCGTTCCAGCAGGACCACTTCGCTCCAACCGAGCTTGGTCAGGTGATAGGCCACCGAGCAGCCAATGACTCCGCCACCGATGATCAGGGCGCGGGCGTGTTTCGGAATAGCTGTCATCGTCGTGCCTTTGCTGCTGGAGTAGTGGGGGCGCTGCCCCCAAGGCTCTGCGAGCCTTCCCCCGGGATATTTATGGACCAGTGAAACGCCGGGTCAGATAATCGTATGGCCCTGAGCGCGGAGCCGCCGGGCGATTTCAGCGATATGAGCCGGGCCGGTTTCGCAGCAACCACCAAGGATAGTGGCGCCCATGTCGATCCAGCTCAGGGCCTGGGTCGCGTAGGCGTCGGGGCCAAGATCATTGCGCGCGGACAGGGCGTCGACCGTGGGGGCGTCCTTGAGGAAGTCATTGGTGATCATGGTGAAGGCATTGGCATAGGCGCCAAAGGGCAGTGTTCCGCGCGCAAAGATCTCCAGCGCGGCAGGCATGGCTTCGGGCGCAGAGCAATTGGCCAGCAGCGCGGCGGCGCCGTCTTGGGCGATCGGCAGGATATCCTCGACCAATTCGCCCGAGCGCAGGCGGCTGCCGTCCTCATCATCGAGGGTGACTGACAGCCAGACCGGCTTGCCCATATCCTTGATGGCGTTCAGCGCGGACAGCGCGTGGGTCAGCGAGGATACCGTTTCGATCAGAAGCAGATCGACATGTGGCGCCTGCAGGCGGGCAATCTCGGCGTAAAGCGGCATGGCCTCCTGAACAGGCGGGTGGATGTCGGGGCGATAGCTGGCGCGCAGCGGACCAATGGATCCGGCAATCCGCCCGGATCCGAATTCATTGCGGGCAGCCTGAGCTTCTTGCAGGGCGGCGAGCTGCAGATCTTCAAAGCGATCCTCAAGGCCGACACGGTCCAGCCGGTCGCGCAGGATGGCGTAGGTGTTGGTCGTCGCAACGGTCGCGCCCGCGTCAAAATAATCGGTGTGCACCTGCGCCACGAGGCCGGGATGATCTATCATCACCTGCGTCGACCAAAGCGGCGTGGCAGCATCGCCCGAGCGATGAACAAGCTCTTGCCCCATGCCACCATCAAGCAGGGTAATCTGCGGTTTCGTCATGTTCAGTCCCTTTGTGGCAGGCCGTCGGCGATGTCATAGTAATCGCCTTTGTCAGCGGTAAAGATGTGTTTGGTCAGGGTCAGATCCGTTGGGCCATCAAGGGCACCAAGAGCAAAGCTGACTGTATCCTCGTCATGCGCCTTCCAGAACAGAAAAGCACCGCAGTCCGGGCAAATGCCGCGCTGTGCCTTGTCTGAAAGGGCCACCCATTTGACCGGACCGTGAAGCGAGATCTGATCCCGTGGCAGATAGGCGGAAGCCCAGACATGGCCCGACATCTTGCGGCATTGCGTACAATGACAGCACGAGGCGCCTTGCGGCGTGCCATGGACATCAAACCGGATTGTGCCGCAGGCGCAGCTTCCCTTCATGCGAATGTTCCTTTTGGCAGGGCCGTGGCAGCCAGCGCCAGACCATAGAGGATAAAACAGGCCGCCAACACGCGGCGGATCGTGGTATTGGCGACCGCCGACAGTGCGGCGCGGCCAAGGATTGCGCCCAGCGCGGTATAGGTGGTGTAACTGGCTGCCGTCAGGGTCAGCGCGGTCGGCACGATCACCCACATTTGCGGGCCGATGGGCGTGTCGGTCTGGACGAATTGCGAAAAGGCGGCAAGGTACCCCGCGACCGATTTGGGATTGATCGTGGCGATCATGAAGGCGCGCGAATAGATGTGGCGCGAGGGGGCCGGATCTTCGCGGACCACCATTTTGGCGCGGCGCCAGTTGCGCACCCCCAGCCAAATCAAAACCAGCGCGCCAACGATCTTGGCCAGCAAAAACCCCGTGGCCGAGGCCGCGATCAGAGCAGTGATCCCTGCCGCCGAAAGGGTCAGGAACAAAAGCGCTTGTGTCAGGATACCAAGCACGCCCCAAAGCGCCCTGCGCAGGCCAAAACTCATGCCGTTCTGGATGCAATTCACCGCGTTCGGCCCCGGCGAGGTGACAAAGAGCACCCAGAAACTGGCAAAGATGATCCAGGCGTCAATGCTCATCTCAGTACACCGGGGGCGCGATGACCCAGATCACCTGCGCGGGCACATCATGGGGGTTGATCCATTCAAAGGTCTCGCCGCGAATGCGAAAGCTGTCGCCGGGCGCCAAGGCAAAGTGTCGCCCGGCGATGATCAGATCAAGCTGACCCGAAATCATGTAGCCAACCTCTTGAGTCGGACGCGAAACCGGCTCGCCGATGCGAGAGCGCGGCTCAAAGGTACAATGCACCATTTCGAAATCATCGGTCAGATCGGGCGACAGAAGTTCCTCGACCAGCCCGGCCTGCCCGGATCCGATCGGTCGTCGGGCAGTTTTGCGCACGATCAGCCCTTCTTCTTCGGGCAGGGTTTCGGCGCGGCCAAACAGTGACGAGACCGGAATATCCAGCGCGGCGGCGATGTGGCGCAGGTCGGTGATCGACGGCTCGGAAAGGTCGCGCTCAACCTGGCTGAGCCAGCCGACAGAGCGGTCCAGCCGCGCGGCCATAACTTGAAGAGTCAGGCCGCGCATCCGGCGGATGGCGCGCAGATCTGCGCCGAGGGTTCTGGAAGCGGGTTGGGTCATGAGGCGCGCAACGGTGAAAATTTTCGTCTGATTTTCACGATGACGTAGATGTGTGAAATTTCAAGAGATTTTTTCACCAGACCGCATGATTTTTCGGCGGCTCGGGTTTGGCTCCGGGAGCCATCCAAAAAAGAACGGGGCTTCCCATCCTGAGGGAGCGCTCGCAAAGTCCTCTGTCGACCGTGCATTCGCACCGACAGGATAAGGTCCGACGGCGATGGCGTCGTGCCTGCCCCCGCATCCGAAGGCAGGCAAACAGAGCTACAGGCGCTCGATTGCGATGGCTGTCCCTTCTCCGCCGCCGATGCAGATGGCCGCAACACCGCGCCTGAGACCGCGCTTTTCGAGGGCGTTCAGCAGTGTGACGATGATACGCGCGCCCGAAGCGCCGATCGGATGGCCCAAAGCACAGGCGCCGCCGTTGACGTTCATGACATCGCGGGACAGACCCATTTCCTTCATGAAGGCCATGGGCACAACGGCAAAGGCTTCGTTTACTTCCCAAAGGTCGACGTCGGATTTGGACCACCCGATGCTGGCCAACAGCTTTTTCGCAGCGGGCACCGGAGCCGTGGGGAACAACGCAGGGGCTTGCGCATGGCTGGCGTGCCCCAGAATACGCGCCCGCGGGATCGCCCCGGAGGCCACAGCCGCGTCCAGCGTGGTCATGACCAGTGCCGCTGCGCCATCCGAGATGGACGAAGAATTCGCCGCCGTAACCGTTCCATTCTTGCGAAACGCTGGCTTGAGCATCGGTATCTTTTCCGGACGCGCCTTGCCGGGCTGCTCATCGCGGGTGATGATTTCCTCACCGGTGCGGGTATGCAGTCTGACGGCGCAGATCTCATTCTCGAAAGCGCCCGAGCGTTCGGCGTCCAGCGCGTTCGAGAGCGAGGCCAGCGCATATTGGTCCTGAGCTTCGCGGGTAAATTGGAAAGCCTCGGCGCAGTCTTCGGCAAAGGTGCCCATCAGGCGCCCTTTGTCATAGGCGTCCTCCAGACCATCAAGGAACATATGGTCGATCACCTGACCGTGCCCGATGCGGGCGCCGCCGCGCATCTTGGGCAAAAGATAAGGCGCGCCGGTCATCGATTCCATGCCGCCCGCGACCATCGTGGTCGCCTGTCCCAGCGCAAGCCTGTCCCAGGCCATCATCGCCGCTTTCATCCCCGAACCGCACATTTTGTTCAGCGTGGTCGCAGGCACCTCTTCGCCCAGCCCGGCAGCAAATCCGGCTTGCCGCGCTGGCGCCTGCCCCTGCCCCGCAGGCAGAACGCAGCCCATGAGCAGTTCGTCTACCGCCGGATTGCCCGCCTGTTCCAAGGCTGCGGCAATAGACGCCCCGCCCAGGGTTGCGGCGGGCACATTTTCGAAAACGCCCTGGAAGCCCCCCATTGGGGTGCGGGCCGCTCCGGTGATGACGACGTCTTTCATAAGGTATCCCTTCAAAACTTGCCTGTCCCCTGCATACAGAATGGTAAGGATTGCCGTCTAGGGTGCCTGTCAAAGAGCATGTGTGAGGCAGCCATGAAGTTAACAACCGATTCCCGCGAAACACTCGACGTTATCACCGTCGAGGCAAATCGCATTGATGCAGCCGTAGCCATTCAATTCAAGGATCAGATGCGAGAGGCCGTGGTGGATGCCGACGGCCGGGTCGTGCTGAATCTTGCGCGGGTGGATTTCATTGATTCCAGCGGTCTGGGCGCAATCGTCGCGGCGATGAAACTGATGCCCGACGGGCGCAAGCTTGAGCTTGCCGCCTTGACGCCGACTGTGGACAAAGTGTTCCGAATGACGCGAATGGATTCGATCTTTGCGATTCACGACAGCGTCGAAAGCGCCACGCAAAGCGCCATCTGACCCAGCCCGAGATTGGAGGCCTGCTGATGCAGCCGGTCGATAGACAGGGCGGCACGTCGTTGTGCTACGTCCTTGCCAGCCGTCCTGAAGCTGTGCGCGACACCTTGACCGCGGCACGCGAAGATTTGGTGCGCCTGGGTCCAAGTTGCGAAGCCTTGGGGCTCTGCGAGCTGGTTTTGGCTGAAGCGCTGAACAATATTGTCGAGCACGCCTATGAAGACCGCAGCGATGGTGAAATCCGCCTCTGCCTGTCTCTCGACAAAGGGCGTCTGAGTGCGCAGATCGAAGATGGCGGTCGTACAATGCCAAACGGCTCCCTGCCAAATGGAAAACTTGGCGAGCTGGACGTTCCCGTTCAGGATCTGCCCGAGGGGGGATTCGGCTGGTTCCTCATCCGCAGCATGACGGAAGATTTGCGCTATCGGCGCAAGGACGGCGTGAATTATCTGACCTTCAGCATGGCTCTCGGCGAAGGGCTCTGACGTCTGGAAGCCGTGACAAGTGCTTCAGTTCCATCTCCCAACACCGCCGTTTCGGCCAATCTCCAAAAGACCCAGAACCCGCCACATTCGGGCCAGAAAGTATCAGCATAACTGGCCTTGTAGCTGCATATAGCTTCCCTCGGCGTCACGTCCTAACAGCCCCCACCCAGTGCGTGGCGCCGAGGAACTTCCTCCCCTCGTGTTTTTTCAATCGCATCGCACAGGCTTCCTGCGCCGCTGCGCATTTCCCTGCGGCCATCCCAAGCACTGCGGGAGAGCCCTGCAATTTCCTCTGAGCTTTCACATTTCCGCCGCCTTCTGACGTCAATCATGATCCTGTAGCTGCATAAAGCTTCCCTCGGCGTCGCGCGTTAATAGCCCCCACCCAGTGCGCGGCGCCGAGGTACTTTACCCAAAATCGCCGACCCCATTGACGCCGCCGCGCCCAGTCTTATCCTGCCGGAAAAATTGCGAAGCGTATTGGTCGACACGTTATCCGTATCGCCCTTTGCATGCTGCATAATCTTTGGGAGGAGCCCCATACATGCGTGATTTCCACCAGCCCGGCCGTTCGGCGGTTTTTGCCACCAATGGCATTTGTGCAACCTCGCATCCGCTGGCGGCGAATGCCGCCGTGGACATCCTGCGCCGGGGCGGAAACGCGGTGGATGCGGCTATTGCGGGCGCTGTTCTGCTTGGCTTGGCCGAACCGCAAATGACCGGAATCGGCGGCGACTGCTTTGCGCTGATCTCGCCCGCCGGAGGCGACGATGTCATCGCCGTCAACGGCTCGGGGCGCGCACCAAAGGCAGCCAGCGCGGCAGCTTTGCGCGACAAGGGGTTGCAAACCGTTCCACTGAACACGCCCGACGCGGTGACCATCCCCGGCGCGATTGATGCCTTCTGCACCATGTCAGCGCGGTGGGGCAAACTGGGTCTGGCGGACAGCCTTGCCCCGGCGATTCACTATATGGAGCGCGGAGTGCCCATCGCCCCACGCGTGGCTTTCGACTGGGCCAAGGACGCGCCTACTCTGCAAGGCCATGCCGTCAAGCATTTCCAGCCCGGCGCCATTCCCATGCCCGGCGATCTTTTTGCCCTGCCCGCACAGGCCGCAGCGCTGAAACGCATCGCACGCGACGGGCGCAGCGGGTTTTACGAAGGCGAAGTCGCCGAAGACATGGTCGCCTCGTTGCGCGCCCAGGGCGGTCTTCACACGCTTGAGGATTTCGCGGATACCGCCTGCACCATCGGCGATCCGGTCAGTTCCGACTATCGCGGACGCGAGTTGCTGGAGCATCCGCCCAACGGACAGGGAATCATCGCGCAACTGCTTCTCAACATCCTGTCGCAGTTCGATCTGGCCAGCCTTGAGCCCTTTGGCGCTCAGCGCGCCCACCTTGAGGCGGAGGCTGCCAAACTTGCCTATGATGCGCGCTACAGGTTCCTTTCAGATCCGCATAGCATGGATCGGCTGGAGTATTTGACCAGCATGGTAACCGCGCAGAAGTTGGCTGGGCTGATCAATCCGAATCGCGCCATGGCCTCGGCCACCGAGATCTCGGAAGCGGTCCACAAGGACACGATCTATATCACCGTGGTCGATAAGGACCGCATGTCAGTTTCGCTGATCTACTCGATCTTCCACGGCTTTGGCTCGGGGCTTGCCTCCGAGAAATTCGGCATTCTGTTCCAGAACCGCGGCGCCGGGTTCAGCCTGTCCGAGGGCCATCCGAACGAGATGCAAGGCGGCAAGCGTCCGATGCACACCATCATCCCCGCGATGATGCGTGATGGCGGACGCGTGACCATGCCCTTTGGCGTGATGGGCGGCCAGTACCAGCCCAACGGTCATGCCCGCGTGGTCAGCAATATGACCGATTACGGCATGCACGCCCAAGAGGCCTTGGATGCCCCGCGCAGCTTTGCCGAGAAGGGCAAATTGCAGCTTGAACGCGGCTATGCGCCCGAGGTCGCGGCCAAGCTCGCCGACATGGGTCACGAGATTGAAACGCCCTATGCGCCGCTGGGCGGCGCTCAGGCCATTGTTCTGCATGAAAACGGCGTGTTGGAAGGCGCCTCTGACCCGCGCAAGGATGGTTGCGCCATCGGTTACTGAGCCGTTCCAAACCCATTTGAGTAAAAGCCCGCGCGTCTTTTTTGGCCCGCGGACAAACGCCCAACGCTTGCCCCGCGTCTGCCCCATTTTGGCCCCGGACATCGTACAACTTCTGGTTAACAAAACCCGGAGAGGCACATGTTCGGACCTATCGCAGCCTTTGAGTCGTTTATTTTCAGAGCCTTCAACATCACCGGTCGCGCCACTCGCGCAGAATACTGGTGGGTATTTCTGGCCCAGTTCCTGATCTACTGCGTCAGCATCAGCATGGATATCTGGAGCGTTTACGTCCACGGCTTTGACGAAATCGGCTTCTCCGGGATGATGACCCCTTGGCTGTTATTTCTACTCACGGTGCCCACCCTGACGTTGACCATGCGGCGCTTCCACGATTCGGGTCGGTCGTCGTTCAAGATCGCCGTCTTGATGCTGCCCGTCGTTGGTGCGCCGATGTTCGGCTACTTCCTTGTGGCGCCTTCCGAACCGGAAAAGAACAAATGGGGTGAGCCGCGCCATCCCTCTGGTCGTATGGTTTCGGTTGCACCGGACGGAACGCCGGGCAAGCAAAAGCACAACGCTTTTGCCAGCTACGCTTACCTTGTGAACGCCGATGCCGAACCGTCGCCCGCCATGGTCGAACAGCGCCGGGCAGAGATCAGCGATTATTACCGCAGCCGCGTTTTGGGCGAAGGCGCTTAATAGCTGTAGGCGGCGTAGATCTTGGTCAAATCGCCGCCCCAATCGCCATTGTAGTGATCCAGCAACTCGTCCGCAGCTACCTTGCCTGTCTCGACGCTTTCCTTGAGCGCGTTCAGAAAGTGGGTCTCGTCGGGCACGAGGCCTCCGGCGCCCGGACAGGCCCGGGCTTTCAGGCCCTGCTCCGCAATGGCCACAACCTCGCGCGCGAGGTCGTGCATCTTGACCCCGTTCACCTGCGCCTGAAGCCCATCGACCGAGGCCGCGACCCGCAGACCTTCGCGGGTTTCGGCATCCCACCCCTTGGCCAGATCCCAAGCGGCATCCAGAGCGCCCTGATCATAGCACAGCCCGACCCAAAGCGCAGGCAAGGCGCACAACCGCCGCCACGGGCCACCATCGGCGCCGCGCATCTCGATGTATTTCTTCAAGCGCGCCTCGGGGAAGACCGTGGTCAGATGGTCCGCCCAGTCCGAAAGGGTCGGCGTTTCACCGGGCAGCGCGGGCAATTCGCCCTTCAGAAAATCGCGGAACGACATGCCCAAGGCATTGATATACTTGCCATCCCGGTAGACGAAATACATCGGCACATCGAGCACGTAATCCACCCAGGCCTCGAACCCAAAGCCTTCGTCGAACACAAAGGGCAGCATCCCGGTGCGCGCCTCATCCAGATTGCGCCAGATCAGCGCACGCCAGCTTTTGTGGCCGTTGGGTTTGCCCTCGAAAAACGGCGAATTGGCAAACAGCGCTGTCGCAACCGGCTGCAAGGCCAGCGCAACACGCATCTTTTGCACCATGTCTGCCTCGGACCCGAAATCGAGGTTCACCTGAACCGTACAGGTCCGGCGCATCATGGCGGTGCCCATGGTGCCGACTTTTTGCATGTAGTCGTTCATCAACTGGTATCGCCCCTTGGGCATGAGCGGCATTTCCTCATGCTTCCAGATTGGCGCAGCACCAAGGCCGATGAAACCCACGCCGATCTTGTCGGCGATTTCCTTGACCTCGCGCAGGTGTTCATTCACCTCGTCGCAAGTCTGGTGGATGGTCTCGAGCGGGGCACCCGAAAGTTCCAGCGCGCCGCCTGGTTCAAGGCTGACGTTCGCACCGTCCTTTTCCAGCCCGATCAAATGGCCGCCTTCCAGAACCGGCGTCCAGCCAAAGCGGTCGCGCAGCCCCTCAAGCACCGCCTTGATGGACCGCTCGCCTTCGTAGGGCAGCGGTTTCAGCGTGTCTTTGCAATAGCCGAACTTCTCGTGCTCGGTGCCGATCCGCCAGTCCTCTTTGGGTTTGCAGCCCGAGGCGAGGTATTCGATCATCTGATCACGGCTTTCAATCGGCCCGCCGCCGGATTGGGGGATTGACATGTGGCTGCTCCGATAAAGTCCTGACGCGTAGGGAATTAAGCCTTGGTCGGAAAATTTCCGGGTGTCAATGCAAGCGGCGCCCCAAGGGCTGCGCAGAGCCTGCGCGCCAGATCACAACTGGATGTGCAGGACCTCGCTCAAGCTCGCGCAACATGAACTCCGTGCGGATCCCCGGCAAATGCGCGAAGGCGTCGAACAGGGATTCGGAGCCTTCTGCATTGATCGGAATCATCAGCGGCGGCTGCCCCGGTTGATCAAGTCGCCAGTGCGCAGGTTTTGCCGACGGGTCCAACGTCAGGGCAGACAGCGCGTCGATGTCCGCAACGCCCCCGGACAGCGGGCCGAAATAGGTGATCCGTCCCTCGATCACCTGAACGATTCCCGGCCCCCCGCTGCCCTGTCGGAAACGCGCCTGTTGAAGACCCGTGATCACCAGCGCCACTCCGATCAGGCAGACAGCGTAGCCAAGCCAATGCAACAGCCCGCCGCCGGTGAAAAACCCCCAGTAGACCCCAACCACCAGCACCCCCGCGCCAACCAGCGCCTCGCGGAAGCGGCCGATGACGGCCGTGGCTTCGGGGCGGATCATACCCAGTCTCCAAAGGTGGTTTGCCACAACGCCAGCGCGGCCACCGCCGCCGTATCCGCCCGCAAGATGCGCGGGCCAAGGGCCACCGGGCGGGCAAAGGGCAAGGCGCGCAGGCGCTCACGCTCCGCCGGGCTAAAGCCGCCCTCGGGACCGATGAGAATCGCCCAAGGGCCTGCCGACCCCTGCAGGGAAAGGGTCTGCCCAACGGCGCTTTCGTCGCAGAACATCAATTGTCGGTCTTCCGGCCAATCAGACAGAAGGCGATCCAGCCGGGTCAGATCGGCGACCTCGGGCACAAAGGTGCCACAGCATTGTTCGGCGGCCTCGATGGCGTGGGCTTGCAGGCGATCCTGCCGGATGCGTTCGGAATTGGTGTACTCGGTTCCCACCGGGACAATCCGCCGTGCGCCCATCTCGGTCGCCTTTTCAACGATGAAATCGGTGCGGGCCTTTTTGATCGGCGCGAAGCAAAGCCACAGATCGGGCGGAAGCATCAACGGCGCCGACTGGCGCAGACAGGTCAAAGTCCCGCCCTTCTTGCCAGCCTCGGTCACTTCGGCCTGCCATTCGCCATCGCGGCCGTTGAACAGTGCCACGACGTCGCCCCGCGTCAGCCGCATCACGCCGAAAAGGTAATGCGCCTGCTCCCGCGACAGCGGCAGCGGTTGTCCCTCCCCCAGAGGGTGCTCTACATAAAGGCGGACCTTTGCATTCATGAGGCGCAACATATGACTGGCACATCCAAGACACCAGAGGCCCAAGGCCAAGTTCGCGACGCGGTGCGCGGCAACTGGGTGGACCATCGCGCACCCGAATGGACCCGCCCCTATCTGCGGCTCAGCCGCGCTGACCGGCCTATCGGAACTTGGCTGCTGTTGTTGCCGTGCTGGTGGGGGTTGTTTCTGGCGATGGTCGCGGATGGTCAGGCCAGCCTGTTTGACGCCTGGATCTTTGCCGGGTGCGGGATTGGCGCGATTCTGATGCGCGGCGCGGGCTGTACGTGGAACGACATCACCGATCGCGATATCGACGGCTCGGTGGACCGCACCGCCTCGCGACCGATCCCCTCGGGGCAAGTCACGACGAAACAGGCGTTGGCATGGGCGGTCGTGCAATGCCTGATCGCTTTTTGCATATTGATCACCTTTCCCCCCGCCGCGATCGCCCTTGGCGTGCTGGCACTGGTTCCGGTGGCGATCTACCCCTTTGCCAAGCGGTTCACATGGTGGCCGCAGATTTTTCTGGGCATCGCCTTCAACTGGGGGGCCTTGTTGGTCTGGACCGCGCATTCCGGCAGTCTCGGCCTGCCTGCCGTGTCCCTATACCTTGCGGGCATGTCCTGGACGCTGTTCTACGACACGATCTACGCCCATCAAGACAAGGAAGACGACGCGCTGATCGGCGTGAAATCCACCGCGCGCCTGTTCGGGGACGACACGCCCAAATGGCTGGCCCGGTTCATGGTTGTCTGTGTCGCCCTCATGGGCGCGGCCATTGTTCTGGCGATTCCGGATGGGGAAATCCTGCGACTGGTGATCCTGCTTTGCGGCCCTTGGGCGATGGGCTGGCATATGCTGTGGCAAATGCGGCGCCTCAAGATGGACGATGCCGACCGTTTATTGGAATTGTTTCGCGCCAACCGAGATGCCGGACTGATCCCTGTGCTGTTTTTCGCCATCGCGGCATTGGTGTGATTGCGCATCCCGCCCTGCTTGCGTATCACACTGATAATCAACAAAGGATGCAAAGCGCCAATGCGCCTTTCCTCACTTTTTACGATCGTCGGAACGTTTTTCGCTGCGGCGCTTATCAGCCTAATTACTGCAAATTTCTCGGTTGGAATGATCGAGAATGCCTCAAAGTCGGGCGTTCTGAACGAATTGGACCGTGAAGGCCTGACATGGGCCGAGGTCGACACAAACGGGCTTCAGGTCTTTCTGATCGGCACCGCGCCGGACGAAGCGACACGCTTTCAGGCCCTCAGCACCGCCGGACGAGTCGTCGATGCCGCCCGCGTCATCGACCAGATGCTGATCGAAGAAGCTGACGATTTCGCCCCGCCTTATTTCTCGGTCGAGATTCTGCGCAATGACGCGGGGATATCGGTGATCGGCCTGATCCCCGCCGAGACCGACCGCGAAGATCTGCTGGCACAGTTCCGCGAAATCGCCGGCACCACCGAAGTGTCCGACCTGCTGGATGCGGCGGATTATCCCGCGCCGGATGGCTGGGATGCTGCCCTGCGTTATGCCACCTCCGCGCTTCGCGACCTGCCACGGTCGCAAATCTCGGTGGATGCCGAACGCGTGTCGATCAAGGCCATGACCGAAAGCGGCGAGGCAAAACAGCGGCTTGAAACCGCGCTGGCCCGGCGCAAACCGGACGACTTGCGGCTGGCACTGGAACTGACGGCGCCGCGCCCGGTGATTACACCTTTTACCCTGCGTTTCGTCATCGAAAACGGAGAGCCGCGTTTTGACGCCTGCTCGGCCGATAGCGAAGAGGCCCGCGATCGCATTCTGCGCGCAGCCGCCCGCACCGGCCTCGAAGGTAAATCGACCTGCACGCTTGGCCTTGGCGTGCCATCGCGCCGCTGGGCCGATGCCGCAGAGATCGTCATTTCCAAACTGCACGAATTGGGCGGCGGCTCTGTGACCATCACCAATGCCGATATCAATCTTGTCGCGTTGGAAGGGACCGATCAAACCCTGTTCGACCGCATCGTCGGCGAGGTTGAATCCTCGCTGCCCGAAGTGTTTGCCTTGCATGCGACCCTTCCAAAGAAACCCGATGCCGCGGATCAGGGACCACCGGAATTTGTCGCCACCCTCAGCCCCGAAGGCGAAGTGCAACTGCGCGGTCGCCTTTCGAGCGAAATCGCGCGGCAGACCGTCGACAGCTTTGCCCGGGCGCGTTTTGGATCGAACTCGGTTTATACGGCGGCCCGTGTGGACGAAACCTTGCCCGGCGATTGGGCCGTGCGGACCTTGGCCGGGATCGAAGTATTGGGGCAACTGGTCAATGGCGTCGTCACCGTGACGCCCGACAATGTCAAAGTCTCTGGCAAGACCGGCAACACCGAGGCCAGCGCTGAAATCGCGCGCCTTCTGGCGGCCAAGCTGGGCGACGAGGCGACCTTTGATATCAAGGTCGAATACCTCAAGAAATACGACGCATCGCTGGGCATTCCCACCCCGGAGGAGTGCGAGGCGCAAATCGTCGAAATCATCGGTGATCGCAAGATTACCTTTGAACCCAGCAGCGCCACGCTGGACGCCTCGGCGAAGGATATCCTGGATGAACTGGCCGACCTGCTGAAGAAATGCGGCGACATCCCGATCGAGGTTGGCGGTCACACTGACAGTCAGGGCCGCGAGTCGATGAACGAAGAGCTTAGCCGTGACCGCGCGCAATCGGTTCTGGAAGCGCTGCGAACACGTCTGGTTCCTGTGGCATCCTATAGCGTAAAGGGTTATGGCGAAACGCAGCCGATTGCGGACAATGGCACCGAAGATGGCCGCGAGGCGAATCGCCGTATTGAATTCAAGCTTCTGAGACCGGAGCCGATCGAAGAAGTCACAACCACCCTCGAGCAGGTGGAACAAGACAATGGCGCCGGAGCAGCGCCCGCAGAAGGAACCGGGGATGAATAGAACCGAATTCATCATTGCAACTGCCATCATCCTCTTTGTGGCGTTCTGCCTTGGCTGGTTCGCAAATTGGCTGGTGCATCGGTTCAGCCGGGTTTCGCAGGCTGACGTCGATCAACTGGAACGCATGAGCCAGGAATTGCACGAAGCCGAGGAAACTCGCGATCAGGCGATCACCTACCTGCAACAGCGCGAAGCCGAGCTGACCAACCAGCTTGCCCAGACCGAAGCCGAGCTTTCCGCCGCGATGGACGGTCTGCGCGAAGCTCGTCAGGAGGCCGAGGAAATGCGCCTGTATGTCGAGCGCATGAACCAGGCCGGCTAAGGCCCGCACCCCAAACCAGGGACCTCTGGCCAATCCTGCCCGCTTATGCTCATAGATGGGCAAACGACAGGACAGGACGGCCATGACCCAGATCATCAACGCACTCGCTGACATCTCGGACCGCTACGAGGCGCTTTTCGTCGACCTTTGGGGCTGCGTGCACAACGGGGTCAAGGCGATCCCCTCGGCGGTCGAGGCGCTGGCCGCTTATCGCGCCCGTGGCGGTGCCGTGATCCTTGTCACCAACGCTCCGCGGTCGCGCCACGAGGTGGCCAAGCAACTGGATTATTTCGAGGTACCCAAAGAGGCCTACGACGATATTGCCACCTCGGGCGACAGCGCCCGCGCCGCGATGTTTCAGGGGGCGGTTGGGCAAAAGGTCTGGTTCATGGGCCAGCCGCACGACCTGTCCTTCTTTGAGCCGCTGAAATTGCTGGACAACCCTGTCGACATTACCCGAGTTTCCTTTGAAGAGGCCGAGGGCATTATCTGCTGCGGCCCCGAAGACCCGCACGCCTCGCCGGATGTCTACCGCCCGCAGTTTCTGTATGCCAAGCAAAAGGGTATCAAGCTGCTTTGCGCCAACCCAGATATCGTCGTGGACCGGGGCGAGCGCCGCGAATATTGCGCGGGCGCCGTGGCGCAACTGTATACGGAAATGGGCGGCGAAAGCCTGTATTTCGGCAAGCCCTATCCGCCGATCTATGACCTGGCCCGTCGCCGCCTGTCCGAACACCGCAAGGGCGTGCAGGACGCTGGCATTCTGGCCATCGGTGACGGCCCGGCGACCGACATTCGCGGCGCCATGGGCGAGGATATTGATTCCCTTTTCATCACTGGCGGGCTGGCCCGTTCCGAGACCAAAACGACGCATGCACCCGACCCGGATGCGCTAAACGGTTATATCGAAAAGGAAATGATAAATCCGACATTTGCAATGGGGACTTTGGCCTAGGTATTTTCCCCTTGATTTTTCTGCGCTTGCAAAGTAATAAAATTACCAAATAGCGCGGATTCGCGTGCGTTTATTACCGCGCGAAAGATCAAGGAGGGCGAGATGTTGGACAATCTGCCACGCGGCACGATCTGCATCGAAGATATCGAAATGGGCATGACGCGGCACCTGCGCAAACAGGTGACCGATCAGGATATCGAGATGTTCGCGCAGATCTCGACCGACCGGAACCCTGTTCATCTTGATGACGATTACGCGCAAGACACGATCTTTGAAGGTCGGATTGCCCACGGGATGCTGACCGCTGGCCTGATCTCGGCGGTGATTGGCGAACAACTGCCCGGCCATGGCACCGTCTACATGGGCCAGACGTTGAAGTTCCTCGCCCCCGTCCGCCCCGGCGACATGGTCTATGCCGAGGTCAAGGTGGTCGACATCGACCACGGCAAACGCCGCGTGACGCTGGATTGCCATTGCTCGGTCGATGGCAAGAAAGTCCTGATTGGCGAGGCCAAAGTTCTTGCCCCATCGCGCAAGTTCGACTGAAAAGCGCCCCACTCCCGCGCTTGGCCCGTCCGGTCTGTTGATCCGGCGGGCCTTTTCATGTGCACATATCCTGTGCCGCTGCGCCACAAGCACAGCTTCTTTGCGGCGCGGCCTTGTACCACCCCTCCACGCAATCTACATCACGCTGCATGAAACGCTGGATCCCCTTTGTAAAATCCCACCCGACCGTTTCCGTTGTGCGCCTGCAGGGCGCCATCGGCATGGGGGGGCGCGGCTCGATCAACGACCGAAACACTGCTTCGATGCTGGAAAAGGCGTTCACCAAAGGCAAACCCGCCGCGGTTGCGTTGGAAATCAACTCCCCCGGTGGCTCGCCTGTGCAATCTTCTTTGATCGGCGCGCGGATCCGTCGCTTGGCCAAGGAAAACGAGGTTCCGGTCTTTGCCTTTGTCGAAGACGTTGCGGCGTCGGGCGGCTATTGGCTGGCCTCGGCAGCGGATGAGATCTGGGCCGACGAAAGCTCGATCCTGGGGTCGATCGGAGTGATTTCGGCCAGTTTCGGCGCACATGTCTTTCTGCAACGGCAGGGGATCGAACGCCGGGTTCATACGGCGGGTAAGTCCAAGTCGATGATGGACCCTTTCAAACCCGAAACCGAGGAAGATGTCGCGCGGCTCGACAGGCTTCTGGGACAGTTGCATGAAAACTTCATCGGCCATGTGAAATCCGTCCGCGAAGGCAAGCTCGCCGAAAATCCGGACCTGTTCACCGGGGAAATCTGGATCGGTCGCCACGCCGTCGATCAAGGCCTTGCAGATGGCGTTGGCCATCTGGTGCCGAAAATGAAAGAACGCTTTGGCGACAAGGTGAATTTCCGCCGCTTTGAGCAGAAAAAACCATTGTTCCCGCGCTTTGGCATGTCAGTCGCCCAAGGCGCTCTGAGCGAGATTGAGGAACGCGCGGAATTCGCGCGATTTGGTCTGTGACGTGATCGTCAAAATCGTCTTTCTCTTCCTGATCTTCATGGGCGTTCTGGCAATGTTTGGCAAATTGCGCCTGCCCGGTCAGGATCGTCTGGACAAGGCGCGATGCAGCGCCTGCGGCCGTTTCCGGATTGGCAAAGGCCCCTGCCCGTGTGGCAAAGACAAACGCAACAAGAAGGGCTGACATGGTCTTTGTTTATGCCACCCTTGGATTGGTGATACTGCTTCTGGCCGGCGATGCCTTGGTCAAAGGCGCCGTGAACCTGAGCCTGCGCGTCGGCATCCCGGCGTTGATCGTCAGCCTGACAATCGTCGCCTTTGGCACTTCGGCGCCCGAATTGCTGATCTCGATACAGGCTGCGCTAGAGGGTGTTCCAGGCATTGCTCTTGGCAATGTCGTCGGATCGAACACCGCCAACGTGCTGTTGGTACTTGGCATTCCCGCCCTGATCGCCGTGATGCACACGTCCGAGTGCAACACCAAGAAAAGCTATGTGCAGATGCTGGGCGCGACCGTGCTATTCATTGCGCTGGCGTTTCGCGGGGTCTTTGACCGATTTGCCGCCCTGGTTCTGCTGACAGTATTGGCGGGGTTCCTTTGGGTCGCCGTGCGCGACGCACTGGCTCACCGCCGCGAAGGTGTGATTGATGAGGACCTGGAAGAACCCGAAGGCGCTGACCCGGACATGCCGTGGTGGAAAATTGGCGTCTTTTTGGTGCTGGGTCTGATCGGGCTGCCACTCGGTGCCAGCCTTCTGGTCGACAGCGCCCGCGAAATTGCCTTGATGTACGGCGTGCCGGACACCGTGATCGGCCTGACATTAGTGGCGATCGGCACCTCGCTTCCTGAATTGGCCACAACCGTCATGGCCGCGATCCGCCGTCAGGCCGACGTGGCAATCGGCAACGTGATCGGCTCGAACCTGTTCAACCTGCTGGCCATCATCGGTGTTGCTGCCCTGATCAAACCCATGCCGGTCGATGCGGCCTTCCTGCACTTTGACCTTTGGGTGATGCTTGGGTCCTCGGTGATCCTGATCCCCTTCGTCTTTTGGGGGCGCGATCTGACCCGTATCTGGGGCGTGGTCTTGTCAGCGCTTTATGTGCTCTATGTCTTGGTCGTGTTGAACGTCTGAGGACCCCCATGACCCTTTCTCCTAAAAGAGCCCTCGTCACCGGCGCCGCAAAGCGGCTAGGCCGCGCCATGTCGCTGTATCTGGCCGAGCGTGGATATGACGTGGCCGTGCATTATGCCGGATCCGAAGGCGCCGCGCAGGACACCGTGGCCGAAATCGAGGCGCTGGGTCGCAAGGCCGTGGCCCTGCAGGCAGACCTTCTGGACGAAGCGCAAACCCAGACGCTTTTTCCACGCGCGACCAAAGCGCTTGGCGGTCCGATCACCTTGTTGATCAACAACGCCTCGATCTTTGAGCGCGACACTCTACACAACGCCACGCGAGACAGTTGGGACCGGCACATGGAAAGCAACCTGCGCGCGCCGTTTGTGCTGATCCAGGCCCTGGCCGCGCAGCTGCCCATGCCGGAATGCGACGATCGCGATGAACCCCTCGCCCAAGGTCTCGTGATCAATATGATCGACCAACGCGTGCGCAAACTGACCCCCCATTTTTCCAGCTACACGCTTGCCAAGATGGGTCTTTGGGCGCTGACCCAAACCGCCGCGCAGGCACTCGCGCCCCGTGCACGGGTCAACGCAATCGGCCCCGGCCCAACGCTGAAAGGGGCGCATCAGGATGATGATCAATTCTCGCGCCAGCGCGCGGCCACTATCCTTGAACGGGGCGCCAACCCCGAGGATATCACCGCCGCTCTGAGCTACTTTCTGGACGCCCCCGCAGTCACTGGTCAACTACTATGCGTCGATGGCGGGCAGCATCTGGCATGGGAAACTCCGGACGTTTCCGGCGTTGAATAGGCATTACCCGTGCAAGTTTTGCACCGCCTTAAGAAAGGTTACAAAAGCGTTACAAAATTCTTAAGAATCTCAATGACTTGCGATGCTTTAAGTTTTTTATTGCTTAGTTTCAACGACTTAATGAATTGCCTAAAAAATGTGCAATTTCCTGAAGTGCCATATAAACAAGAGAAAATTTGGTATACCCGGAATTTGCCTACAGAGTTATCCACAGAAACGGTGGATGTTATATAGCTTGCTTCGATAGGCCCCGCATTGCAGCCAGAAACCAGAATCAGAAAGTAACCCAGGGTCACCTATGAACGACGCCACGCCCCCCGTCCGCAAGGGACACGAGGTCATTCAGGACTATCTGAAAACGCTGGACAGCAGTCCCGGCGTCTACCGGATGCTGGATGAACAATCGCGGGTGCTGTACGTCGGCAAGGCGCGCAATCTGCGCAACCGGGTGTCCAACTACGCGCGCCCTTCGGGGCATTCGCGGCGGATCGAGCGGATGATCTCGGAAACCGTTTCGATGATGTTTCTGACCACCCGGACGGAAACCGAAGCGCTGCTTCTGGAACAGAACCTGATCAAGCAGCTCAAGCCGAAATTCAACGTGCTGCTGCGCGACGACAAGAGCTTTCCCAACATTCTGGTGACCGATCACGCCTATCCGCAGATCAAGAAACATCGCGGCGCCAAGAAAGAGGGCGGCAGCTATTACGGCCCCTTCGCCAGCGCGGGTGCGGTGAATCGGGTGCTGAGCCAGCTGCAAAAGGGGTTCCAGTTGCGCAACTGCACGGATTCGATGTTCGAAACCCGCACGCGCCCCTGCCTACAACATCAGATCAAGCGCTGCACCGCGCCCTGTGTCGGCAAGATCAGCGAAGAGGATTACGCCGCCAATGTGAAGGATGCCCAGCGGTTTCTGTCGGGCAAGTCGACCCAGATACAGGAAACTCTGGCCGCGCAGATGGCCGAAGCCTCGGAGGCGATGGAATTCGAACGCGCCGCCGCGCTGCGTGATCGCATCCGCGCATTGACGCAGGTCCAGACCGCTCAGGGGATCAACCCGCAAACGGTGGCCGAGGCCGATATCATCGCCCTGCATCTGGAAAATGGGCAGGCCTGCGTGCAGGTCTTTTTTATCCGGGCCAACCAGAACTGGGGCAACCGGGATTTCTATCCGCGTGTCGGCGAAGATGTCAGCGCAGCCGAGGTCATGGAGGCCTTTATTGGCCAGTTCTACGACCAGAAAGAACCGCCGCGCCTGCTGCTGCTGTCCCACGGCATCGAGAATGACGACCTGATGGTACAGGCCCTCAGCGACAAGCTTGGCCGCAAGGTCGACATCACTGTGCCTATGCGCGGGGAAAAGGCCGAACTGGTGGACAGCGCGACGCGCAATGCCCGCGAAAGCCTTGCCCGGCGGATGTCGGAAACCGCGACACAGGCCAAGTTGCTGCGCGGTCTGGCCGAAGCCTTTGATCTGGACGCCCCGCCACAGCGGATCGAAGTCTATGACAACAGCCACATTCAGGGCACCAATGCCGTCGGCGCGATGATCTGCGCTGGCCCCGAAGGCTTCATGAAAAACCAGTACCGCAAGTTCAACATCAAGGGCGATGATCTGACACCGGGCGACGATTTCGGCATGATGAAAGAGGTGCTGAACCGGCGCCTGAAACGTCTGCTCAAGGAAGACCCGGATCGCGACAAGGGGCTTTGGCCCGACCTGATGCTGATCGATGGCGGCGCCGGGCAAATCTCGGCCGTGGCCGAGATCATGCTTGACCACGGCATTGACGATCTGCCATTTGTCGGGGTGGCAAAGGGCGTCGACCGGGACGCGGGCAAAGAGGAATTTCACCGCAGCGGCCAGCGCCCCTTTGCGCTGCGCCACAACGATCCGGTGCTCTATTTCGTGCAACGCCTGCGCGACGAGGCACACCGCTTTGCCATCGGCACCCACCGCGCCAAGCGCGCCAAGTCCAACATGAAGAACCCACTGGACGAGATTTCCGGCGTCGGCGGGGCGCGCAAACGGGCGCTGCTCGCGCATTTCGGCTCGGCCAAGGCGGTCGGCCGTGCCAATCTGGCGGACCTGAAGGCCGTGGACGGAGTATCAGAGTCGCTTGCCGAACGGATCTATGCCTTTTTCCACGAAAAGGGCTAGGCCAACAATTCGTCGACGCGAAAGCCATCTGGGATGGCGTCGCGCCCGTCCAGCACCAGATCCGCCATGACCTGCGCCACCTTGGGTGCCATGCCAAAGCCGATCTTGAATCCGCCATTGGCGATGAAATGCCCGGCCCGCCCCGGCCATGCGCCCAGCAAAGGCGCGCGGCTTTTGGCGCGCGGGCGCACCCCGGCCCAGCGTTGTATCACCTCGGCGCCATGCAGCGCGGGCAGCGCCTGCCAGGCGCGTTCGATCAGGCTGTCGGCCTGCTCATCGACGCCCGTGGGATCGTCGAAGTCGCGCTCGGAGGTCGACCCGATGGCCACGGTGCCATCCGCATGTGGCACGATATGCAACCCGCCGACAAATAACTGCGGTGCCTCATGTGCCTCATGGCGCAACAGAACCGCCTGTCCTTTGACGCCATCGCCAACCTTGCGGCCAAAAGCCTCGTTCAAGTCCAACAGCCCCCGCCATCCGGTTGCCCAGACCACGGCGCCTTCATCCGGGGCCTCGGTGGTGATCTCGGCGCCGATGGCTGTCAGGGCAGCCACCAGAGCAGCGCAGGCGCGGCGCGGATGCATCCGGCCGCTCAGCGTATCGCGGACCAGCAAGCCGGTCGGACTGGACGGGGCGAAAGCACCCGCCTGTCCCGCCTCGATCACCTCCCAGACAGCGCAGCCTTGCCACAGCTGCTCGGCGCCGATCGCCCGCGCCTTGGCCAATGCAAGGCCGTTGTCGTCCATGATCGGCTGCAACCGTCCAAGGCGGCCATAGCCGGCAGATACGCCACCCGCCGCTTCGACCCCCGCCCAAAAGCTGTCTGCCAAAAGCAGGCTCTCAAGCTGAAAGGCCTTCTTGGGGTTCCAGTTTTCCGGGACGTGCGGCGCCAACGCGCCAACGATCCCGCCTGACGATCCGGCCCCCGGTCCGAAAGGGTCAACCACCCGCACCCGAGCGCCCGCCTGCGCGCAGACCCAGGCCACCGACAGGCCAAAGGCTCCCGCGCCGCGCACCGTCACATCCACGCTTGCCATTCCCGAAGCCTCCCGCCATCACTTGGCCCATGTCCTAAGGAAAAACTCCATGGCAGACCAGAGCACGCTTGAGTGGCGGGGAGAGGTTCCCGTCTCGACCCGTTTTGATGACCCGTATTTCTCGTTGGAAAACGGTCTGGCCGAGACGCGCCATGTGTTCTTGCAGGGCAATGACCTGCCCGCCCGGTTTCGCGATGGTTTCCATATTGCCGAATTGGGCTTTGGAACCGGGATGAACCTGCTGGCGGCGCTGCAGCTGTGGCGCGACGCCGGGATTGCCGGGCAGCTGCGCTTTACCAGTTTTGAGGCTTTCCCCCTTGCCGCGGGGGAAATGATCCGCGCGCAAGCGGCCTTCCCCGAGGTCGCGGGCGTGGCCAAAGATCTGGCCCCCTACTGGCAAAAGGACGCCCGCGAAATCATACTGCCGGATCTGCACTTTCAGATGATCGAAGGCGATGCCCGCGCAACTCTGCCCGCATGGGAAGGTCTGGCTGACGCATGGTTTCTGGACGGCTTTTCCCCGGCCAAGAACCCCGAACTGTGGGCGCCGGACTTGATGCAAGCGGTTGCGGATCACACCGCCGCACAGGGAACCGCCGCCACCTATACCGCCGCAGGCCACGTCAGGCGGGCGCTGGCCGAGGCGGGGTTTGAAGTTACCCGCCTGACCGGCTATGGCCGCAAACGTCACATGACCCAAGCGCGGAAGGCCTGAGATGAAAGAGCAGAATATCCCCTTGGGGATTTGGCTGATGGTGCTGACAACCTTCATCTTTGCAATGCAGGACGGGCTTTCGCGCCATCTGGCCGGGGAATACAACACCATGATGGTGGTGATGATCCGCTATTGGTTCTTTGCCGCATTCGTCATGGCCATCGCGAAAAGGCAAGCAGGAGGTCTGCGGATCGCCGCGAAAAGCGGGATGCCATGGGTGCAAGCCTTTCGCGGTGCGCTTTTGGCGGTGGAAATCAACGTCATGGTGGTCGGCTTCGTGTTTCTGGGTTTGGTCGAAAGCCACGCGGTCTTTGCCTGCTACCCGTTGCTTGTCGCCGCCCTGTCCGGCCCTGTGCTGGGTGAAAGGGTCGGCTGGCGCCGGTGGGCGGCCATCGGGATCGGCTTTGTCGGAGTGATCATTATCCTGCAACCCTCGGGCGGGGTGTTTTCACCTTATGCTGCCATCCCGCTGCTGGCGGCCTTCATGTTCGCGCTTTACGGGCTTTTGACGCGCTATGTGGCGCGGTCCGATACGGCGGCAACCTCGTTCTTTTACACGGGCACGGTGGGCATGGTGATTTCGACCGCCATCGGCATGTGGTTCTGGCAACCGATGAGCGCGCCGGACTGGGGCTGGATGGCACTGCTTTGCCTGACCGGGGCAGCAGGGCACTATACGCTGATCCGCGTCTACGAAGTGGCCGAGGCCAGCGCGGTACAGCCCTTTGCTTATCTGCAACTGGTCTTTGCCAGCGCGCTGGGGATCGTGGTGTTCGGTGAAAGCATCCGTTTGAACGTGGCGCTTGGCGTTGCGCTGATCGTAATGGCCGGGCTGTTTACCCTCTGGCGGGCGCGACAGGTCGAAGCCAGATAGCGGGTCAGTCGGTGGTCGCCTGCAACGTGCTGCCGGTCAACTCTTCGCTGAAAGGCACAGGATGCGGCGGAAGGCCAAGCCGGGCGCGATAGACGGGCAGGCTTTCGGTGACGCGCATGACATAGTTCCGGGTTTCGTCAAAGGGAATGAATTCGATCCAATCGATGACATCCACCTCGCCTTTGCGCGGATCTCCATAACGTTGCATCCATTGGTTCGGACGCCCCGGCCCGGCGTTGTAGCCCGCCGCCATCATCACCGCGTTACCGTCAAACCGACCGGCCATATCAGCCAGATAGGCGGCCCCCAGTGTTGCATTGTAGGACGGATCGGACAGCAGCTTGTCAGCGTCATACTCCAGATCCAGAACGCCCGATACATCGCGCGCTGTCCCCGGCATCAGCTGCATGAAGCCGCGCGCCCCTGCGCCGGAAATCACGCCCGGATCAAACTCGGACTCGCGCCGCGCGATGGCGAGGACCAGTTCCTTTGGTACCGGGAAATTGGTGTCCACGATCTTGGGGTGAAGTGCGAAATACGGCCCTGGCAATTCGATCCCGAATTGCGCCGCCCGCTTACCCAGCATGACCTGAATGTGCGGCCGTTTCAGTTCGTCCAGCATCTGGCCCAATTGCCCCATGCCGACGCGGTCCAGGCCTTCGGCGAGGTGGGTCAGGAAACGCTCGGCCAACGAGGCCTCGCCAGCGGCCATCAGCAAGACAGCCGCCCGGAAAACCGATGACTTGGTGAATTCTGCCGTCTGCCAGTCGGGAAAGGACTCGGTGCCTGCCAAGGTCGGATCGGGCGCAATGCCAGCGCGCTCGGCAGCCAGAATACCGTAGAATGATGTCTGGTACTTGGCACCTTCGGCATAGGCTGCAGCGGCCTCCTCGGGCTTGCCCAATTCGTCATAGGTGCGGCCCAGCCAATAGCCGGCGCGGCCAACCGAGATCGGGGTCCAGACGGCCTCGCGGAAGCGTTTGAAGTGGATTTCCGCCAGATCGGGGCGTTGCAGATAGCGCAGCGCCAGATAGCCCGAGAGCCATTCGAGATCGGCGAAATCCGATCCCTCGACCAGAAAATGACTTGAGGCGATGCGATAGGCTTCAAGGACCGCGCCGTCGCGCATCCGTTCGCGCGCAAGATCGCGGCGCGCCCGGGCCCAAGCCCAGGGTTCACCCAGTTTTTCCGCACTGGTGGATTGCGCAAGAAGCAAGTCGATCGCCTCGGCGTCGCGGCCTTTGCGCACCCGCCAGAGGAAGCGTTCGAAGGCCAACCCCGGATGATCGGCCAGCTCTTCCGGTACGGCGGCGATCTTGCCGTCGACCCCGGCTTCGCTGCCGCGCAGCGCCAATCGCGCCTCTGCCAGCTTTTGCCAGCCCTCATCGACCAAGGGCACCATGGCGCTGGCATTGCTGCTCCAGCCTTTCCACAGCGCCATGTCCAGACGCGCCACATGGTGGTCCATCAACAGGACGCGCCAGTTTTCAAGAAACACGCGGCGCTCATCCGCGCTCAGCGGCAGGGTGCGCCAAGCCAGCACGACGTCCGCCTCGGCGGCGCCCTCTTCGCCGTCTTGCATGTGCGCGCGTGCAAGCGCCAGAACGCCAGACCCGGTCTGCGGCGTGTCATTTTCGAAAAACGCACGCACCACGGAAGTGTCAGCCTCGGAAATGGCGATTTCGCTTTTCTCGCGCAGATAGGGCAAACCCGGCCAATCGGGATTGCGGTTCAGAAAATCCAGCACTTCGGCCACATCGCCGCGCCCCGCCCGCAGCGCATGCCACAGAATCACATCCAGTGCCTCTTGCCCGTCGCCGCGTGCTTCGATCCGGGCCTTGGCCCAATTCCCGTCACGCATGGCCACCAGCGCACGGGCCAACGCCTGCCCGCTGTCTTGAGCCAAAGCGGGGCCAGGTGCGGAAAAGCAGGTAAAAAGGAAGAGAAGGCAGGCCAGAAGGCGCGACATGAGCTTGCAATTTCCGTGTTAAAAAGGAATAGACGCGATTTGAGGATATCGCGCGCAGCGGCCCCTTCAACTCACAATCTCTTTGGGTCGGCGGATTTCCTCTGAATTGCGAAGTGACGAAACCAATATAGGAGAGCGTGTCATGTTCAAGGGTTCGATGCCTGCACTGGTCACGCCGTTCAAGGACGGCGCGGTGGATTTCGACACGCTCAAACGCCTGGTCGAGTGGCACGTCACCGAAGGTTCGCACGGGTTGGTTCCGGTGGGCACAACCGGCGAAAGCCCGACCCTGACGCACAAGGAACACGAGGCAGTCATCGCCTGCGTGGTCGAGGCTGCCGCGGGCCGGATTCCGGTGATCGCCGGGGCCGGGTCGAACAACACGGACGAAGCCGTGCGCTTCACGCAATATGCCGCCAAGGTTGGTGCCGATGCGGCGCTGGTTGTGACGCCCTATTACAACAAGCCGACTCAGGCCGGGCTGATCGCGCATTTCAAGGCCGTGCATGACTGCGCCGAGATTCCGATCATCATCTACAACATTCCGGGCCGGTCTGTTGTCGATATGAGCGCGGCCACCATGGGCGAGCTTTCGAAGCTGCCGCGCATCATCGGTGTCAAGGACGCCACCGGCGATCTGGCGCGTGTCTGCGCCCAGCGCATCACCTGCGGGCCGGATTTCATCCAGCTTTCGGGCGAAGATGCCACGGCGCACGGGTTTAACGCCCAAGGCGGGGTTGGCTGCATCTCGGTCACCGCGAACGTCGCGCCGCGCCTGTGCTCTGAGCTTCAGCTCGCCTGCCTTGAGGGCGACTATGCCAAGGCGTTGACGCTGCAAGACCGCCTGATGCCGCTGCACAGCGCAATCTTTACCGAGCCGGGGTTGAATGGTGCAAAATACGCCATGTCACGTCTGGGGCTGTGTTCCGAAGACACCCGCCTGCCGCTCATGCCAGTGACCCAGCCAACGCGCGAGCTGCTGGATGCCGGGTTGCGACACGCCGGGCTTTTGAACTGAACAGTCTGGCGGAAACGCGGGTTCATACACAATAAAGGGCGGGGAAAATCCCGCCCTTTCTCTATGATCGCCAGTCAGCCCAAAACTACTGGCCGAGCGTCGTCTCCAGCCCCTCGGGCTGTCCGACCACCACAAAGTGCAGCGCCTCGGGCTTGAGAATACGCGCTGCGACACGCTTCACATCTTCCAGGGTTACCGCCTCGATGCTTGCGTTGCGGGTGTTCACGTAGTCCGGGCTCAGCCCCTCTAGTTGCATCCCGACCAAAATTCCGGCGATCCGTCCATTCCCGTCAAACCGCAGTGGGTAGCCGCCGGTCAGATAGGTCTTGGCGCGGTCCAGTTCGTCCTGCGTCACGCCCTGTTCTGCCACGCCGGTCCAGACATCGCGGATCACATCCACCGCCTCGGCAATGCGATTGTTGGCCGAGGCAACGCGCCCCAGATAAAGCGCCGCGTGTTCCTTGGGCACAAGGTAGGAATACACACCGTAGGTCAGGCCGCGCTTTTCGCGCACCTCGTTCATCAGCCGCGCCTCAAAGCCGCCGCCCCCCAGAACAACGTTCATCACATAGGCCGCAAAGAAATCGGGATCATCGCGTGCGATACCCTCATGGCCGAAAATCGCCACCGATTGCGGTGTCTCGAATGGCACCACGGTGACGCCCGCTTTGGTTTGCACCTGTACGTCTTCGGGTTGCGGGGCGCCGGTGTCCGGCAGATCGGACAGCAGCGTATCCATCAAGGCGCCCAATTCCTCGGCCGAGATATCGCCCGCCGCCGCGACAAAGACCCGGTCCTTTGCCATCGTTGCCTTATGGGCCGCCTGAATATCCTCGCGGGTCAGCGCAGAAACGCTTTCGACCGTGCCATCATAGGCCGAGCCATAAGGATGATCGCCAAAGACCATCTTGTCCCAGGTCACGCTGGAAATCGAATCGGGGTCGCGCAGGTCCGACCGGATCGAGGAAAGCACCTGCGCGCGCACCCGTTCAATCGCATCGGGGTCAAAGCGCGGATTGATCAGCGACTCGCGCAACAGTGCCACGGCCTCATCGCGGTTTTCCGTCAGGATTCGGGCCGACACTGTCAGCACGTCGTCACTGACATCATATTCGAACTGCGCGGCCATTCCTTCGGCCGCTTGGGTAAAGCCCTGCGCATCCAGATCTCCCGCGCCCTCTTCGAGCAAGGCGACCATCAGATTGGTTGCGCCCCTCTTGCCCGGCGCGTCCAACGATGCCCCGCCGCGAAAGCTGAGCTCAATCGACACGAAGGGGATAGACGGCTCTTCGACCAACCAGGCCTTGAAGCCCCCGGGGCTTTCCACATCTTGGATGTTGACCTCGGCCTGAGCCGTGACCGCGCTGAAAACCAACGCCAGAATTGCGATCAGGCGGCTCATTGGGTCACCTCCCCTTCTTCGGCATCCATCAGATAACCGGTCACTGATTTCTTGCGATCGAACACTTCGCGGGCAGCTTGCAGAATGTCCTCTTCGGTCACCGCCTGCAGCACGTCAGGCCAGGCCTGCACATCCTCGATCGTCAATCCCGAGGTCAGCGCCCCGCCGTATTTGCGCGCCAGTTGCTGGACGTTGTCGCGTTCGTAGATCTGCTGCGCCTTCAACTGGAACTTGATCCGCGCCAAGGCGTCAGCATCCACCCCCTCTTGCATGAATTCGGCGATGGCCTTGTCCATGGCGGCCTCGGCCTCTTCAAGGCTGACCCCCTCGGCGGGCACGACGATCAGGCCAAAACTGGTGTCATCAAGCGAGGTCGCGTCGTAAAACGCGCTGGTATAGACCGCGATCTGGCTGTCGAATTGCAGTTTTTGCGTCAGAACCGAAGTTTGCCCACCGCCCAGCACCTCGGACAGCATGACAAGGGCCGCGGCCTTTTCCTGAGCCGCCGAATCGCGCTCGGGCGCGAGGTAGCTGCGCATCACATAGGGCTGCGCGACGCGAGGGTCGCGAAAGATCATGCGCTGTTCGGCCAGATGGCGCGGTTCTTGCGCCCGCATGCGCGGTTCCAGATTGGGGTTCGCGGGGATCGGCTCGTAATGCTTTTTGGCCAGCGCCAGCACCTCATCGGGCTGCACATCGCCCGCGACGATCAGGATCGCGTTGTTGGGCGCATAGAACTGGCGGTAATAGCCAAGCGCGTCTTCCAGCTCCAGACTTTCCATCTCGTGGCGCCAACCGATGATCGGCGTGCCATAAGGGTGGTTCATGTATAGCGCCGCCTGACGTTGTTCGCGAAAAAGCGAGCCGGGATCGTTTTCGACGCGTTGATTGCGCTCTTCGATGATCACCTCGCGTTCGGTCGCGATATCCTCGGGCGAGAGTTGGAGATTGACCATCCGGTCCGACTCCATCTCCATCATCAGGTCAAGGCGATCGACCGCAACACGTTGATAGTAGGCAGTATAATCGCTGCTGGTAAAGGCGTTGTCGGTGCCGCCATTGGCCGCGACAACCTTGGAAAATTCACCAGGTTCGAGCTTTTCCGTGCCTTTGAACAACAGATGTTCAAGAAAATGGGCAATGCCTGACCGGCCGCGCGGCTCATCCGCCGATCCGGCACGATACCAGACCATCTGCACCGCAACCGGGGCCCTGTGGTCTTCGATCACGACGACGTCCATGCCGTTTTTCAGCGTATAGGACGTGACCTGATCCGGCAGGTCTTGCGCCCAAACAGGCAAAGCCGCGAAAACCGTCAATACAAGTGATAAGGCTAGCCGAGGCATCGCAGATCCCTTCGAGTTATGGTTAGGGGAAACCTACGACGCATTTGATTAAGTTCAAGCTTCCATGACGATGCCGTGATCGGCAAAGCCCCGGATTTGCCAGAAACGCAAATTATTGAGGAGGGGCCGCGGGTGTTTGCGCACCGGCGCGGCGGAACCGTTCAAGCCAAGCATAGGGGTCCAGAGCCTGACGCCGGTAGGCGCGATAATATTCGTCCGTCGGCACAATGCTCCAGGTAAAAAGCGAGCGCCGCTTGCGGAAATCCAGATCTTCAGAGGCCAGTTGCTGACGAATGGTGCCATCGCGGCCAAAACGGCTGGCGCGGCTGATGATCGCGGTGTCGGCTGCGGGTACTCCGGTGCCCACATCCAGACGCTCAGGGCGGCCACCCAATGCGGCGACGGCATCTTTCAAGGGCGTCTGATCCGTACGGTTCGCACCGCCCGGCGTCGGCGCGGGAAGCGCTGAATAGCTTTCTGGTTCCGAAAGCGGTTTGTTCGGAACGATGGCAAACTCTTCGGGTTTGCCACTGTTGGTCTTGAGGTTGTGCAGGGTGATGTCCCGATTGCCCAATCCACAGGCCGAAAGCCCGATAAGCGCCAGTAATCCCACAAGATGCGCAGCCCGCATCGCTACCTCCAAGTCCAATTGTTCATAGCCTTAGCGCATATGAACAGCGGCGTCACGCGCCCTTTTTATCGTTTGGGAACAGAACCAGCCCAAGCGCCCCGACAAAAATCGCGACATCCGCGACGTTGAAGGCAAAGGGATTGTTCAAACCGCAACACGACATGTTCAGAAAATCGGCGACCGCGCCGTACAGCAAACGGTCCACGACATTACCTAAGGCCCCGCCAATCAAAAACCCGGCCGAGATCAGGCCCATACGTCCCGGCGGATCACGGCGCATCCAGACCAATACGAAAAGTACAATCCCCAGTGCGACAGAGATCAGGATCCAGCGCGTCGCAGGGGCTTCGCCGGACAAAAGGCCAAAGTTGACGCCATAGTTCCAGGCCATGCGAAAGTTCAGATAGGGTGGAAACACTTCGATCGTCAGGCGCGTGGCAAGGTCCATGACATGCACGACCCAGATCTTTGTGACCTGATCGATCAGGAACACCAGAATGGCCACAGCTCCGACCAGCCCGATTCCCTGCATGGATTGTCGTTTTGCCACTGCCTGCGCCTTGCCTGCTTTCAGTCTTCAGCGTGGTTTACAGCCCGGAATCGCAATTGAAAACCGGCCTTCTGCGCGCGGCAGTCAATTGATTGCACAGCCTAGCGCAAAACCGCCAGAACCCCGCGATAGGCTGAGCCCGCGGCCAGCATGTCGATGGACCCGTTGTTGTTCAAGGTCACGGACACGCAGACCTCGCGCCCGACATCGTCCAGCAAGGCTGTGGTGAAATTGATGACGCCCGGTTCCGATCCGCCCTTGTAGGCGACTCGCGCCCAATTGTCCGGCTCGGCCAAACCCGGCCCCATTTCCATCAGTGGCAGGTCAGCCAATGGCCCGATCAAGGCGCAAAGGTGACTGACAGGCACCTCCCACTCGAGACCGGGCACATAAGGCGGCACGACGGATGAGGCAGGCAGGTTCTGCGCGGCCTTGGCGGCGATCTCGGCTTTGGCTTCGGGCGTATCGGCGGCCAGCCAGTCGGCCTGCGCGGCCTCGTCCAGCTTGAGCGCAAAGAATTCGCGTGTGGTCAAAAGTGTCTCAAGCCCAAGCGCAGCAGAGACGCGATCCCGGCCAAGCACGTCGATCAGCAGATCGGTGGCGGTGTTGTCCGAGATCGAGATCATCAGCGCGGCCGCCGTATGCAGGGTGACAGGCGAGCCATCGGGCAGGTTCTGCAACTCGCCGGTCGGCAGGGATTTGTGGCGCGCCTCAAGCTGCACAACATCATTCCAGTTGCGCACCCCCATCTTGACGTCTTGCGCCAGCACCGAAAGCACCCCCAGCTTAAAGGCCGAGGCCACCGCCATAGGTGTGTTCGCCGCACGTTCGCTCAGGACCTGCCCATCGCGCAGCACCAACCACGAGACCTTGTCGGCGAGGTCATTGAACTGCATCAGAGCCGTTTCCATGTCCTGCGGAATCGGTTCCGGAGCGTCGAACCACAGCGTCGAAATCTTCTGGTTTTCGTCCAATATCAACTTGCCAGCGGCGCGGTGCGTTTTGGTTTCGATGTAGAACTGCCCATCCGAGGCCTCGACCACCAGCGGCTCGCCGATCAGGGCGTGGACCTGATCGATAACATCCTGCACGCTTTCGATGGGAATCTGCGCCAGAAAGGTCGGGGCGAAATCCTGGGCATGGGCGCCGCCAAGAATGAGATTTCGCAGAACTTCATCGGCGTTTTGTGCAAACACGGGACCGCTCAGGCAAATGCCCAGAACGGCCCCAATAGCCTGACTCTTCAACTGCCTAAACATGCCTTGCCCCTTTTTTAGACAGAATGACCTTGGGGAAGTCATCCTGCAAGAGCGAAGCGCATGCGGTCAGTGACGGAAGTGACGCATACCGGTGAAAACCATGGCCAAACCAGCTTCGTCGGCGGCCTTGATCACCTCGTCGTCGCGCATTGATCCGCCGGGCTGGATCACGCAGGTCGCCCCGGCGGCCTCTGCCTCCATCAAGCCGTCCGCGAAGGGAAAGAAGGCATCCGAGGCTACGGCCGAGCCGATGGTCAACGGTTCCGGCAACTCAAGTGCCTCGGCCATGCGTTCGGCCTTTTTGGCAGCGATCAGCGCGCTGTCCACGCGGCTCATCTGGCCCGCACCAACGCCGACGGTGGCGCCATCCTTGACGTAGACGATGGCGTTGGACTTGACGTGCTTGGCGACTTTCCACGCGAACAGGAGGTCGCGCATCTGCTCTTTCGTAGGGGCTTTCTTTGTCACCACCTTCAGATCGTCCAGCGACATCTGACCGTTGTCCTTGTCCTGCACCAGCATCCCGCCGGACACCTGACGATAGGCCAGCCCCGCCTCGGCAGTATTGGCAAGGCCCGGCGCCACCAGCAGGCGCAGGTTCTTTTTCCTGGCAAAGACATCGCGCGCGGCGTCATCTGCTGCCGGGGCGATGACCACCTCGGTGAAGATTTCGCAGATCGCCTCGGCGGTTTCGACATCCAGCTTGCTGTTCAGTGCCACGATCCCACCAAAGGCGCTGGTGCGGTCGCAATCAAAGGCCTTCTGGTAGGCATCTTTCAAGGTCGCGCCCTTGGCAACGCCGCAGGGGTTGGCGTGCTTGATGATCGCGCAGGCAAACCCATCGGCGGGCAAAAACTCCGACACCAGTTCGAAGGCGGCGTCGGTGTCGTTGATGTTATTGTAGCTCAGTTCCTTGCCCTGAATCTGCTGCGCCACGGCCACGCCGGGACGGTCCGACCCATCGACATAGAAGGCGGCGCCCTGATGCGGGTTTTCGCCGTAGCGCAGGCTTTGCGCCAATGTTCCGGCAAAGACGCGGCGGCGCGGGGTCGTCTCACCGATGGCGCTGGCCATCCATGTGCTGACCGCCGCATCATAAGCGCCGGTACGGGCATAGGCGATCTGTGCCAGTCGCTGGCGGAAGGCATATGAGGTCTGGCCGTCGTTGGCGTCCAGCTCCGCCAGAAGCGGGCCGTAATCCTCGACGTCCACCACCGTGCTGACAAAAGCGTGGTTCTTGGCTGCCGCGCGGATCATTGCAGGGCCGCCGATGTCGATGTTCTCGATCATCTCATCGTAGTCGGCGCCGCGGGCCAAGGCCGCTTCGAAGGGGTAAAGGTTGACCACCAGCAAATCGATCTCGCCGATGCCGTGTTCCTGCATCGCCGCGACATGTTCGTCGTTGTCGCGCAGCGCCAGAAGGCCACCGTGCACCTTGGGGTGCAGCGTCTTGACGCGGCCATCCATCATCTCGGGGAAACCGGTGACATCGGCCACATCGCGCACGGCGATCCCCGCGTCACGGATTGCCTTGGCCGACCCGCCGGTGGACAGAATCTCGACGCCGCGATCGGCGAGGGCCTTGGCCAGATCGGTCAGACCGGTCTTATCGGAAACGGAAATCAGCGCGCGGCGCACGGGATGAAGGTCAGACATAGCAGCAGTGTCCCCTTGGGGTTTAGATCAAATCGACATCTCTTCCTCGTCCATCGCCAGATCGCGCACGACGGTGGCCGTCTCCTGCGCTTTGGCCAAGGACCAGCGGATGCGGGTCGCATAGTCCATTGCGCGCCCGGATAAAACGATTTGTTTTGTCGCGCGTGGTCGCATGCGCCCTTTTTCAAGGTAAACCGAAGGTTCGATGTCCAGTTCTGCCTTGCCGGAAAACCGGAAAACCCAGATTTCGCCCGACCGCAGCGCCATGGACACCGCGCTACCGCCCATATCCAGCGCCACATCGACTTCGGGGTGCAAATGAAAGCGGATGTCATACGGCAGACCACCCAACTTGACCGCATCCATCGCCCGATCAAAGCGCTTGTTGGCGGCGCCGTCCAAGGCCACCAGATAATCTTCGCCCTTCACTTCGCGCCCATCAAGGCTCAGTTCGATGGACCGCGCGTGGGTCAGGCCCTGAAGCCGGACATAGCCATCGTGTCCCGCCTCCATCCTGATGTAATTGGCCTGATGATCCATCTGAACGGGCACATGACGCGGGGTGTCTTCCAAAAGCTCGCGTCGCGAGGCGCCGATCCAGCGCCCCGGCGCGAGGCGCGAACTGGAATAGCCCTGAAGGCACAGCGTCGAATGCGAAGGCGTTGCCCGCCCTGCCCGCCGCCAGTCAGCGCCGAAATCGGCACCCGATCCGCAATTGACGATCAATGGCCTGCGTCCCGAGGTCAGCTCGAATGCAAGGGTCGAGGCATGCGCCTGCGCCGAGGCTTTGCCATCGGGCGGCGGCGCTGCGTCAACGATCACCGTGCTGCGCGCCGCCGAGATCCGGGCATAGCCCATGGCCAGCCCCTTGGTCTGACGCTTCTTGCTGCCCGAAGCCGCAAGCGCCTGATCCAACCGCCCGTCAAGCCCCCGCCCGCCGCCGTGAAACCGCGCCAAACCACCGTCCGCATGGCGCAGCGCCCGCAGCGTCGGCGCGATCTTGGCAATTGCCGCCAGATGCGCGGGCTCGGGTGTCTTGTGCACCTCTTCCAAGGCGGCCTGCGCCCATGTGAGCAGAGTGAAGACTTCCAGCAATTCTTCGGGGTTGCGGGTGGGAATGCCGCCCTGTTCGTCCACCTGCCGCGCGCATTCGGCGGCCAAGGCGATGCGCGCCGGTTCCGCCCGCGCCTCCATCCCCTCGATCGACAGCCCGCAATACAGCAGCCCGGTCAGCGCCTCGAACCGGGGCAAACCGGGACTGGCCGCCTGCCAGCGCCGTGACAGAAAGGTCGTCTGCGCCGCCAGCGCCTTGTAATACGCCTCCGCTTCGGGGGCGCCCATGCCGCGCAGCAGGAACAGCGCGTGATGCACCCAGCGGATCACCCGCCGACCGGTCAATTCCGGCGACCAGCCCGGCCCGGTGCCATTGCCATAACGTTTGATCCAGCCCCACAGCCAATCCTGCGCCAACGCCCGGGCCTTGGCATCGCCCACCGCTGCCAGATCGTCAAGCCAGCCAAAGCCGTGAAGCGCCTCGGCAAAGGCCTCGTCGGGCAGGTCGAGATCCCAAATCATCGCGCCCTGCACCTCAAGCAGGTGGCCCGAAAACATCAGGTTTCCGGCGATCATCTGCCGCCCGCGCGCGAAATAGCCAATGGTCCGGGGTTCTGGTTGCGATACAAAGCCCGTCGCCGGACGTGCACGTGCCGCCACCCGGGCATGCAAACGATTGAGAAAGCGCGCCTGCTTGGCACGCCAGTTCCGCCCCTCGGACATCTCACTGCCTCATGTTTTGGCGACTGCTCGGCCGCGTCACGCCCCTTTTGGGGCTGTTCTTGGAGGCAAAGATACCGCGAAGGCGCGGCGAAGTCACCTTGCTTTGTGCGCCGAAAGCGGGAAATGGCACCTGAGTCGGACTTGCAGGCTTAAGACTTGCGCAAAAGCGCCATGTAAAAGCCGTCCATACCCCCGAGGTCGGGCCAGAAATCCGGCCTCAACCGCAGCCCGCCTTCGTCCGAGCGCCAGCCGTCTTCAATCCAATCGGCCTGCGGTTCAACAATCTCGATGCCCTCAAGCGTTTTCAGCGCTTCATCGATCTGGCATTCGCCTTCATCCGGGATCAGCGAACAGGTGGCATAGACCAGCCGCCCGCCGGGTTTGAGCAGACTGATGGCGTGGCTCAACATTGCCTCTTGCAGACCAATCAGCTCGCCGATCTTTTCGCCGTGGTGGATGTGCGGCAGATCCGGATGGCGGCGGATCGTGCCGGTGGCCGAGCAAGGCGCATCCAGCAAGATTGCGTCATATTGCCCCTCATGTTCCAAAGCATCGCCCTCGACCAGTTTCGCCTTCAGCCCGGTCCGCGTCAGATTTTCCTGAACCCGTTCCAACCGAGCCGCCGACAGATCCAGCGCGGTTACATCTGCCCCCGCCGCCGCCAGTTGCAACGTCTTGCCCCCCGGCGCGGCGCACATATCCAGCACCTTTTGCCCGGCGACATCACCCAAAAGCCTGGCAGGCAGTGCCGCCGCAGCGTCCTGCACCCAAAAATCGCCCGCCTCATAGCCCGCCAGCGCGCTGACCTGCCCCCCCGGCAGACGTACCGACCCGGTGGGCAAAAGCACCCCGCCGACCGCTTCGACCAGCGCGGCAGCGTCGCCCTTGGCCGTCAGATCCAGCGGCGCCCCTGCGAACTGCGCCCGCTCCATCGCTGCCACGGGTTGCGGCCCCCAGGCCTCGACCAGCGGCGCGCGCAGCCATTTGGGCAGGCGCGGCACGCGCAGCTTGGCCCATTCCTCTGGGCCATTGGCGGCCACTTTGCGCAGCACCGCGTTGACCAACCCCTTGAACTGCGCTGTCCGCTTGCCCGCGCCAACCAAATTGACCAGATCGTTCACCACCCCATGCGCCGCCCCGCCGCTGCACAATTCGACCGTACCCAGCCGCAGCGTGTTCAACACCACCAGCCCCGGCGCCTTGCGCAAGTGCGGCTTGAGCACCCGGTCCGCCCGTTCCAGCCCGCGCAACACCTCGGTGGCCAACCGTTGCGCGGCGGCCCGATCTGCGGGCTCCAGCCTATCCAGCTTGGTGACCGCCTCGCCCAAGGGGCGGGCTTCGCCCAAAACCTGCGTCAGAATTTGAACAGCACCCTTACGGGCCGGGCTGAAAGCATGCGTCATGGGGTCTCCGGGGACGGGGATGCGGGGCGAAAGCTTGCCCCGGGGCTGGGCAAGCGTATATCAACCCCTCAGATCAAGGAAAAGCCAATGTCTGAGAGCATCAAAGACCTGCCCCCTGCCGCCCAGCGTGCCCTTGCCGAAGCGGACGAGCGCCGCCAAAAGGCCGAAGCCGAGGCAAAAGCGCTGCCCAAAGAGCTTGGCGGCCGCGATGGCCCCGATCCCGCCCGCTATGGCGATTGGGAGAAAAAGGGCATCGCGATCGATTTTTAAGCGCCCCGCTGCTGCGCAATTGCGTTAAGCTGCAGGCGTGGGCGCCTCAGTTCAACCCGAGCACATCGAGCATGTCATATTCGCCCGGCGCCTTGTCCTGCCCCCATAGCGCCGCCCGCAGCGCGCCCCTGGCAAACAAGGCCCGGTCTGACGCGATATGCTTGATCACGATCCGCTCGCCGGGGCTGGCAAAGATCACCTCGTGTTCGCCGACCACATCACCGCCGCGAATGGCGTGAAAGCCGATGTCGCCGCGCTTGCGCGCCCCGGTGATCCCGTCGCGGCCACGGTCCGACACCTCGTCGAGCGTGACGCCGCGCCCTTCGGCGGCCGCTTCGCCCAGCATCAAGGCCGTTCCCGAAGGCGCATCGACCTTCTGATTGTGGTGCGCTTCGACGATCTCGATGTCCCAATCTTCGTCCAAGGCCGCCGCAACCTGCCGTGTCACCTTGGTCAACAGGTTGACCCCAAGGCTCATGTTGCCGGCGCGCACGATCACCGCGTGATGCGCCGCCTTGTGGATCTTGGCCAGATCATCCTCGCTCAGCCCGGTGGTGCCGATCACATGCACCGCCCGTGCCTGCGCCGCCAGTTCCGCAAAACCCACAGTCGCCGCAGGCGCGGTGAAATCAATCACCGCCTGCGCGCGGGCAAAGGCCTCAAGCGGGTCATCGCTGACCAGAACACCCAAAGGCGCGCCGCCCATGCATTCGCCCAGATCGCGGCCGATCCAGTCGTGGCCGGCGCGCTCCAGACCGCCCGCCAGTTTCAGGCGATCACTGGCTAAAATTTCTTTCACCAGCATCTGGCCCATCCGGCCCGAAACCCCTGTGACAACAACGCCCGGCTGATCGGTCATCGGCTTTTCTCCATTCTTGCGATTTCCCGCTTCCATAACCCGCCCCGCGCCGCTTGGCAAAGCAGAGTGCAAGGCGTACATCTGCCCCATGGCAAAGAACAGAATCCCAGACGGCCCCGGTCAATCGCAACGACAACTTCGCGTTGGCGAATTGCTCCGCAGGCGCCTCTCCGAAATCCTTTCGCGGGCTGAGATCCATGATCCGGATCTTAACCGCATGACGATCACCGTCGGCGAAGTCCGTGTCTCGCCCGACCTGCGCATTGCAACAGCCTATGTGGTGCCGCTTGGCGGCAAGGGCGAAGAAGACATGTTCGAGCTGCTGCACAAACACCGGGGCGAATTGCGGCACCTGCTGTCCAAGGGCATGAAACTGAAGCATACCCCGCAGCTGCATTTCCGCCTCGATGACACCTTTGATCAGCTGGACGAACATCGCCGCCTGATGTCACAAGACGCGGTGCGCCGCGATCTGGACAAGTGATGCGCCTGCCAGCCCTTGCCCTTACGGCTTTGGGTCTGGCGCTGATCGCGCCCGAGGCCCGGGCCGTGACCTGCGCAGCGCGCAGCTTTGACGATAGCCGTTACACGGTCTGCGAGGTACATCCCGAAACCGAGGAGCTGCGGTTGTTCCTGCGGGCCGAAAACGGCCAGCCCTACGGCCATTTTTCGGCGCTGGAAACCGCGCTTGGGACACAGGGCAAGACCCTGCCCTTTGCGATGAACGCGGGCATGTACCACGATGACCGCTCGCCGGTGGGCCACTATATCGAGGACGGCACCGAAGAGATGCGGGTGATCTCTACCCCCGGTCCCGGCAACTTTGGGCTGCTGCCAAACGGGCTGCTTTGCATTCAGGATGACGCGGCAGTTGTGATCGAAACCCGCGATTATCTCGAACAGCGGCCGGAGTGCCGGTACGCCACGCAATCCGGCCCGATGCTGGTGATCGACGGCGAATTGCACCCGCGGTTTCTGCCGGACAGCACCTCGCGATATGTCCGCAACGGTGTTGGCACCTCTGAGGATGGCAAACGCGCGGTTTTTGTGATTTCGGAAACCCCGGTCACCTTCCACGAATTCGCCCGTCTGTTCCGCGACGAGCTGGGCCTGCCCAACGCGCTTTTCTTTGACGGCAATGTCTCACGGCTTCATGCGGCCCAGCTTGGCCGCTCGGACCTTGGCCGCCCGATGGGCCCCATCGTCGCCGTCGTCGAGAAAACACCCTGACGCGCCTTTCGTCTTGTCGCGAATACTCCAAAGGACTGATCCCTGGCGGCCACGTTTTGGCCTGCGTGCCACCGGCTGCCCCTTGCACCAGACGCCCGAGCGGCCTACCTCGGACAAACCGACCCAAGCCCCGGAGCGCCCATGCCCAAGTCACCGCAAGACCTGACCCAATCGCTTTTGACCGCCGCCCGCAAGGCCGGGGCCGATAGCGCAGACGCCATCGCCGTTGCAGGCACCGCCCTGTCCATCGACGTGCGCGCCGGGCAGTTGGAGCAGGCCGAACGCGCCGAAGGCAGCGATATCGGCCTTCGGGTCTTTGTCGGACAGCGCAGCGCCATCGTTTCAGCCTCCGACACCTCCGACAGCACGATCGAGGCTATGGCAACGCGCGCCGTCGCGATGGCCAAAGAGGCCCCCGAGGATCCCTATGCCGGGATCGCGGCCCCCGGCCAACTGGCGCAAAACTGGGACATCGACGCGCTGGAACTGTCGGACCCGGCGCCCGAACCCGCCCCCGGCACGCTCGAAGACGACGCCCGCCGCGCCGAGGCCGCGGCCTTGGCAAAAGCAGGCATCACGCAGGTCCAGTCCGCTAGCGCCGCCTATAGCGCGCGGCAGGTCTGGATGGCCGCGACCAACGGTTTCGAGGGCGGCTATGCCCGCACCTCGCGCAGCACGTCCTGTGTTGCCATCGCCGGCACTGGCCTTGGGATGGAGCGCGACTACGATGGCGACAGCCGCACCTTTCAGGATGAACTCCGCACACCCGAAGAGATCGGCCAAAGCGCAGCCGACCGCGCGCTAGCCCGACTGAACCCCACCAAACCCAAGACCGGCGCCTATCCGGTGCTGTTTGACGAACGTATTGCGGCCTCTCTGATTGGTCATCTGATGGCCGCTGTGAACGGCGCTGCCGTGGCGCGCGGCGCAAGCTGGCTGCGCGAGGCGATGGGCGAGCAGATCCTGCCCGAAACGCTCTCGTTGCTCGAAGATCCCTTTCGCCCCCGCGCCGCCGCCTCGCGCCCCTTTGATGCCGAAGGCCTGCCGACCCAGCGGCGCGCAGTGATCGACAAGGGCGTTTTGACCGGCTGGACTCTGGACCTTGCCAACGCTCGCAAGCTGGGCCTCGCCCCCACCGGCAACGCCGCGCGCAGCGCCGGATTGGGTCCGTCGCCCACCACTTGGAACCTTGAACTGACGCAAGGCGATCAAAGCCGCGACGATCTGATCAAGGCCATGGGCACCGGTCTTCTGGTCACCTCGATGATCGGCGCCACGATCAACCCCAACACTGGGGATTATTCGCGCGGCGCCGCGGGCCTTTGGGTCGAAAACGGCGAAGTCAAAGGCCCGGTGTCCGGCGTGACCATCGCGGGCAACCTGCGGGATATGCTGAGGTCCATGATCCCCGCCAACGACGCTCGCCCTTGGCTGTCGCGCGTTGTGCCCTCGTTGCTTGTCGAAGGTCTGACCCTTGCCGGCGAGTGATCTGACGCTTCTGATCGAAGCTGCCAAGGCCGCTGGCAAGGAAGCCCTCAGCCATGTCGGCGGCGATCTCGATGTGCGTCACAAAGACGACAACGCAGGCCCGGTGACCAAAGCCGATCTGGCCGTTAACGCCCTGCTCGAAGACCGTCTGCGCCGCGCCCGCCCGGAGTATGGGTGGCTCTCCGAGGAAAGCGCCGACAGCGCCGATCGCGTGACCAGCGAAACCTTGTTCATCGTCGATCCGATCGACGGAACCCGCTCCTTCATCGAAGGCTCGGAAACCTGGGCGCATGCGCTTGCCGTTGTACAAGACCGCGAGGTGACGGCCGCCGTGGTCTTTCTGCCCGCACGCGACAAGCTGTACAGCGCGTCGCAGGGCGGCGGTGCGCGGCTGAACGGCAAACCGATCAGCGTCGGGCGCCACACCGATCTGGGCAAGGCCACCGTGCTAGCCACCCGCCCCAGCCTTGACGCCCGGCATTGGCCGCGTGGCGTGCCCAATCTCAAACGCAGCCATCGCCCCTCGCTGGCCTACCGGCTGAGCCTTGTGGCCGAGGGCCGCTATGACGCCATGTTCACCTTTCGCCCGTCTTGGGAATGGGACATCGCCGCTGGCGCTCTGATCCTTGCCGAAGCGGGCGCCAGGGTCAGTGACCGGCGCGGCGCGCCCTTGCGCTTCAACAACGCCGTTCCGCAGACCGATGGCGTGCTGGCAGCCAATCCGCGACTGCATGCCGCGCTGCTGGACCAGCTGCTGTAAACCAGCCCTGAAAGGGCAGCGGCTATGCTTGACCCCGCAGGCGCATCCGCTAGGCTGCGCGGCGCAGCTTTGGCACGAAAAAGGAGCCACAATGCAAAGACTTCACCTTGTTTTCGGCGGCGAATTGGTCGATCCGGCGAAACCCGTGTTCCGCGACGTGGATGACCTCGATATCGTCGGCATCTTCCCCAACTACCAAGCGGCCTACAACGCGTGGAAAGCGGCTGCGCAGCGTACCGTGGATAACGCCCATATGCGCTATTACATCGCGCATCTGCATCGCCTTCGCGACGAAGAGACCGAGGTTTCTTCGACCGAAGAACTCGGCTAGGCCTTGGCCCCCCGCGCGCTGAGCCTTCAGGCCTATATGGCCTATGCGCGCAGCAGCGCCGCCCTTGGCAGCAATGGCTCTGACAACGACTGGCCCAAGCGCAGGCCCGGCCCGCTGGTCTGGGGGCATGCGCAGGGCCGCGACGCCGGACGCGCATTGGCCCATCTTTTCGCCCGCATGGCGCAGCAACGCCCGGAACTCCAGTTCATCCTGTCCGGCGATGCCGAACCATCGCCGGGAATGGCGCATGTCACGCTGCCAGCCGAACGCGCCTCCGAGTGCGAGAAGTTCGCGCAAGATCTGCGCCCTGACTTTTGCCTTTGGGCCGGGACCGATCTGAGCCCGGCCTTGCTGCACGCGGTCAGCGATGCGGGCGCCTATATGATCGCCTTGACAACACCCGAGGACACTTGGCGCAGCCGGGTTCCGCGCTGGCTGCCCGATCCGACAAATGCCACGTTGGCCCTGTTCGACCTGATCCACATTCGCAGCGAAAGCACGCGGCGCATGCTGCGGCGTCACGGGATCGGCGCGGATCGTTTGCGATTGGCTGGCCCCTTCCTCGACACCGGCACGCCGCTGGACTGCCCTGACCCGCAGCTCGAAGAGGTGACGGCCGCATTGGCGGGGCGGCCCGTCTGGCTTTCGGCGAGGACCCGCCCGGAAGAGGCGGCGGACGTGTTGCGCGCCCATCGCCGCGCCATGCGCCTTGCCCACCGCCTGTTGCTGATTCTGGTGCCAAACGACGCCGCAGACTTTGAGACCATCACCAGCATCGCCAAGGCTGAACAGATGCGCCTGTGCCTATGGGACAACGGCGAGTCGCCGGATGAAAACACCCACGTTCTGTTGATCGAAGGGCCAGAGGAGCTGGGCCTTTGGTATCGACTTGCGCCGCTGGCCTTTCTTGGCGGCTCGCTCGTCCCGGGCCACGGCGGCAGCGATCCCTACGAGGCTGCGGCGCTTGGCACGGCAATCCTTTACGGGCCAAACGTCGGGCGGCACCTGTCGTCCTATTCCAAACTGGTCGAGGCAGGCGCCGCCCGCATCGTCCGCGACACCGATTCGCTGGCAACTGCGGTTTCACATCTTGTCGCACCGGATCAGGCGGCAACGATGGCGCATGCGGGCTGGGATGTCGTGTCATCCGGGGCCGAGCTGATCGATTCCGTCACCGCCGAGGTCTTTGATCGGATCGACGCGCAGGAGACACCCTGATGCGCCCGCCCCGCTTCTGGTTCACGCCGCCTGATCGGCCAGATCTGCTTGCAATACTGCTGGCCCCTCTTGCGTCGCTGACCGCTTGGGCGACCGCGCGCCGGGTATCTCAGCCGCCCGGCTTCGCCCCCAGCGCACCTGTCATCTGCGTTGGCAATATCAACGCGGGCGGCACCGGCAAAACGCCCACCGTCATCGCTCTGGTCCAGATGCTGATGGCGCGCGGCATCACCCCGCACGTCATATCGCGCGGGTATGGCGGGCGCATCAGCGGCCCCATACAGGTCGATCCGCAAGCCCATGGTGCAGAAGATGTCGGGGACGAGCCGTTGCTGATCGCCGCCTTCACCCCCACTTGGGTCGCCAAGGACCGGGCCGAAGGCGCTCGCGCCGCCGAAGCGGCAGGTGCGACCGTCCTGATCATGGACGACGGGTTTCAGAACCCCTCGCTGCCCAAGGCTTTGTCGCTGATCGTTGTCGACGCGGTGGCGGGGTTCGGCAACGGACGCTGCCTGCCCGCTGGCCCGCTGCGCGAACCTGTCAGCACTGGGTTAGCCCGCGCCGACCTGTTGATCTCGATTGGTCCGGACAGCGCGCAAAGCCGCTTTTACGAAGCCTGGAGCCCGCAGATCACCCTGCCCCACATGACGGGGCACCTTGCTCCGCTGCAAACCGGGATGGATTGGGAGGGGCTTCCCACGCTTGCCTTCGCGGGCATCGGCCACCCGGAAAAGTTCTTTGCCACGCTGCGCGGCCTCGGTGCCGATCTGAAACGTTTTGAGGCGCTGGACGATCATCAGCCGCTGACACCGGCGCTGCTGTCCCGTCTGGAAAACGATGCAAAGGCGCTTGGCGCGCAGCTGGTCACCACCGAAAAGGACGCGGTGCGCCTGCCGCCCGAGTTTCGGCAAAAGGTGCTGACGCTGCCTGTCCGGTTAGAGATCGCCGACCCGGCCCCGTTGAATGCCGCTTTGGATCGGATCTTTGGCTAGATTACTCCGCTGCCATGCTCTGATCGCGATAGCCGATGGCGGCGATTTCCGCGATGACCCCGCGCAGGACCCTGCGGAACGTGTTGAAATCCTGATTCGGACGAATTGTCGCTTCGTCCATATAGATCGCACGGTCGATCTCGATCTGGATGGCGTGCTGGCCGCGTGACGGACGCCCATAGTGCTGCGTCGTGAAGGCTCCGGCAAAGGGTGCGTTGCGCGCCACCTTGAGACCCGCTGCCGCAAAGGCCGCCTCGACCCGCTCGACGATCTCGCCACTGGCCGAGGCGCCAAAACGATCCCCGATGACGATCTCGGGGCGCGGCGATCCGGCGCGCACCGTGCTATCCAACGCCTCGCGCGGCATCGAGTGGCAATCAATCAGAATCGCCTCGCCGAAACTGTCATGCGCGAAATCCAGCAGGCCCTGAAGTCTCGCGTGGTAGGGCTTCCAGATCTGCTGCAACCGCCTGTCGGCTTCTGCCTTGGGCAGCTTGCCGCGGTATATCGCCCGGCCCCCGGCCACAACGCGCGGCACCACGCCAAGGCCGCTTGCCACACGCGGGTTGTGCCCGCCCCGGCGCACCCCTTCGATCAGGGCCGGGTCCAGTTCGTCCAGCGCGCGATTGAGATCCACATAGGCACGCGGCGCGCCTGCCCTCAGCAAGGGGGCTCCGAACTGCGGGGCGCAATCAAACAGCCGATCCACATAGGCATCCTCGGACGAGCGGATCACATGTTCGTCCAGAACGCTGCTGCTCAGAAAATCCCACGAATACTCCCGCCCCGAATGCGGCGAGGCAAAGACCACACAAGAGGTCGTCACGTCAGGCTCATTCAAGAGGAAGGAAAGCTTTGGCATTCAGGGTCCTTGTCGCAATTTTTAACGGCAGTTTTCGTTTTGTATGAAGCACCTGAACCGATGCCCACCTGCCGCGTCCCCCTATGAGGCAGCATGTTCCGGGACAAATCAAACGCAAAGTGCAGTCATGGGGATTCATTGTGTGCCGAAAGCCCTTGATCCCCGTTTCGACTCCTTTTATAGACCCGTCCACCGGCGCGGTCTTCCGCGCCCCATTTTTTGGTGGACCTCACCGAAAAGGGGGCGTAAAGGGCAGCGCAGGCCATAAGATGGGTGATTAGCTCAGCGGTAGAGCACTTCGTTGACATCGAAGGGGTCACTGGTTCGATCCCAGTATCGCCCACCATGGAATTCACCGTCGCCGGGTCGTCAGGCCCGGAGGCAAGGCAAACAAACCGCATGGCGCTCGCGCGCCGCGACGAACAGAGGAGAGACCACCATGAAGGTCGCTAACTCACTCCGCTCGCTCAAGAAGCGCCATCGCGATTGCCGCGTTGTGCGCCGTAAGGGCCGCGTTTACGTGATCAACAAAACGCAGCGCCGTTTCAAAGCCCGTCAGGGCTGAGACCCGCGCAACGACAGTTGTTCAAAAGGCCACCCCAACGGGTGGCCTTTTTCTTTTCAATCAACCCGAATTTTCGCAACACCCGCCCCCCTGAACACAGCGCGTCCAAGGAAGGCTTGCGGGGGGGGCAAAGCCCCCGACGTTGCTACCGCCCCAGAATACTGTCAGCCAGCAGCCGCACGACGGTCTTTTCATCCATGTAACCGGTCACTGGCAGCCCCCGGGTACGTTGGTATTCGCGAATCGCGCGGCGGGTATTCTTGTCGAACTTTCCGTCCACTGTTCCGGGTTTCAGCTTCAACTGCTTGAGCCGCGCCTCGGCCAGACGCATCGCCACCGGGTTCAGGCTCAACGCCTCTTCCTCGGCCCGGGCACGGGCCACAGCGCGCGCCTCCGATTCTTCGCGGTTCAGATCTTCGATTCGGGCCGCTGCCTGATTGGCAAAGGCCCCACCAGGGCGCTCGGACAGGTACTGGCGATAGGCGGCGATGGTGTCAGTCTCGCGCGCCCGGTCCCAAGCCCGCCTGTCCTGCACGGCGGCAGAGCCGGCGCGACGCTCTTCGATCTGGGCGATCAAACGCCGCGCTTCATCCGAGTGCAGGCCATCGGGGAACTGCTCAAGGTATCGGCGCAGCCCGGTCTCGTCCCCCTGCCCGTTAACGCGACGCCAAAGTTGATTGTCCTGGCGCTCAAGCTCAAGCGCGCGTCTTTCCGCCTCGGCCTCCAGTTCTGCGGCCTTCGCGCGGGCAGCATCGTCCAACCGGCCAATTTGCGACCGGTCCAGATAGCTGGAGACAGGCAGCCCAAGATCGCCCTGCCACTGCTTGATCGCCCCGCGTGTCCCGGGGCCAAAGATGCCGTCTATGCCGCGCGTGTTGTAGCCCAGCAGCGACAGATCGCGTTGAATGTCCCGGCGGGCATTGCGCGACAGCCCCAGCGCCTCTTCGTCGCGCCGCGCCGCATAATAGGGTTCGGCCCGGATCGCCGCCAATCGTTGCCGCGCCGCCGAGGCGTGCAGCCCTTTGGGAAAGCCCTCAAGATAGGTCTGGTAGCCCTCGGCGCTGTCTGCCTGCTGGGCAAGCCGCCAAGCGGTGTTGTCGGCCTGTTCGGTCGCCCTGGGGGCAGTGTCCTGATCCGGCGTCTTGCCGGGCTGGGGCGGCTTTATATCGCTGTTGCGCAGGACAACCTGCCAAGGCGGATCAAACCCTTCGATCTGCAACTCATAGGCTTGAGCCGCCTGTACCAGCCTGGCATTTGGCCGGGTCATGTCGCGGGTCGCATAGGCCGCCACATCCGGCGCCAGACCCCGGATGACTGTAACCCCCTGCGGCACCTGAAGATTGCCAAGACCGGGTTCCAGATAGGGGCCAGCCTCGACCTCGTTGGCTGTCTCTCCCAGCACCAGAAAGGCGCGCCCCGGCGCCTGTGCCAGCACCGCAAGCGCGGCATCCAGAGGAAAGGCGCGTGTCAAAACGCTGGCCGCATCGGTATTGGGCCTGTTGTCCACCGGCAAAAGATATGCGCCCCCCGGGCCATGCAGAAAGGCCCCGGCCAGCACCACGATCAGCGGGTTATCACCGGGCGCGAGCCCATCGACAAACGTGGCAAAGGCCCGGTCCATTGTCTGAGCATCCGCATCGCTGACCTCGGTCACGTCAAGCCCCGCGTCGCGCAGATTGTCAGCCGCCGCGATAACCCGTTTGGCTCCGAAAAAGCTTTGCACGGCACCATAGCGCGAATTTCCGATGACCAGCGCATCGCCCGCCGCCTGGGCACCGCCCGCCGCCACCATAAGCCCTGCAAGAGCCAGAGACATGAACCGCATACAAAGTCCTCCTTGAACCAAAGCCGTGTCGGCGCATCCTTGCGATGCGCGCCGCTTTGGGTCTTTGCCATATCGCGCGATGTTATCCGAAAACCAGACTGTGGTTATCGCATCGCGCCTGCAAAGCGTAAGGACAGACCCTGTCAGAACAAGGGGAAAGCTCAGTCGTAACTGCGCATGTCCTCGATCACCAAGCCATCGCGCGGCAAACCGCCGACCGGGACCAGTTCAACCCGGCCCTTCAGCTTGAGAACCTCGGCGACCAGGCCTTCGAACTGTGATGCATCCTGTGCTTCGGATTCGATTCGCACGGTCATCACGTCCATCTCACCCTCGCGGCTGGCGACGACGCGGGCGCGCGAGATGCCGTCGTGTTTGGCCACCAATTGCGCAACCTGTTCTGGGCGCACGAACATACCCTTGATCTTGGTGGTCTGATCGGCCCGCCCCATCCATCCCTTGATGCGCATGTTGGTGCGCCCGCAGGGGCTGGTGCCCTCCATCACCGCGCTCAGATCGCCGGTGGCAAAGCGGATCAGCGGGTAGTCGGGGTTCAGCGTGGTGACCACAACCTCGCCCACCTCGCCGGGGGCAACGGGGTCTCCGGTGCCGGGGGTGACGATCTCGACGATGACGTGTTCATCGACGATCATTCCTTCCATCGCCGGGGTCTCATAGGCGATGTTGCCCAGATCTGCGGTGGCGTAACATTGCAGACAGGCGATACCGCGCTCTTGATAATAGGCGCGCAGGCTGGGGAACAACGCACCTCCACCCACAGCCGCGCGGGTGATGGCCAGCGCAACGCCCATCTCATCGGCCTTCTCAAGGATGATCTTGAGATAATCCGGCGTGCCCGCATAGGCCGTGACACCAATGTCCTTGGCCGCCCGCACCTGAAGCTCGGTCTGGCCGGTGCCCGCTGGCAAGACCGCTGCGCCGACAGCCCGCGCGCCATTCTCAAAGATCATGCCGGCCGGTGTCAGATGATAGCCAAAGCAGTTCTGGACAATATCCCCCGGTCCGATCCCGCAGGCATTCAGAAACCGCCCCATGCGCCACCAGTCGTGGCTGGAGCCGCCCGGCTCATAAATCGGCCCCGGGCTTTGGAAGACATGCGCGATATTCGACACCGGCAACCCGCCAAAGGGCGGCTGTTCGGCCTGCCGCCGAGACAGGTCCGCCTTGCGCAAGACCGGCAAAGCGGCCAGATCGGCGAGGGTCTCGACCGGATCCTGCCCATACTTGGCCAATTGCGCGTTCAGCCCCTCCAGTTGCGCCGCCTCGCGGGCATCCTGGGTTTGGGTTTCCAAGTCGTCGAAATAGGTCGTCATACCGCACTCCGTCCGCCTGAATGCAGGCGCTTTGATCTGAAACAAGGTCGGGGCGCTTTTGCCCGCATAGGTTGTCGCAACGCCGGAGGATAGGAGGCCCCCCAATGCCAGTTAGCGAATTCGATCCGCGCATTCGGTTCGATGACCAAAGCCAGATCATGGAGGTCGACTTTTCCGACTTCCACTTTGAGAACAGCCCGACCGTCAACCGCTTTTACGACCGGATCGAAGACAAGATCGCCCAGACCGGCGAAGAACAATGGTTCTTTCTGGTGAACCTGAACGGAATGCGCATCGACCCCAGCGCCTGGGTCGATTACGCCCGACGGGGACGGGCGCTGAACATGGCGCACTCCATGGGATCTGTCCGCTTTGACGCCTCGCCCGAAACAGCGGCGCAAATCACCCGCGACGCGCGGACCGAACGCTTTGATCCGAACCTTTTCACCAACCGCAGCGATGCACTGGCGCGCCTTGGCACCCTGCCCTCGAAGCGGCGCAAAAGAGTGCAGCACGATCCGAACTACACGTTGGCGGATTTCGTTCGGCGCATCGGATTTGACGAGGTCGCGCAGATCATGGAGGTGGATTTCTCGCATTTCACCTTTTTCCATTCCCGCGACGTGAACGATTTTTACGACCACATCGAAACTCGGATCGCCGACAGCGGCGCGGACAAATGGTTTTTCCTGATCGACCTCGATGGGTGCCAAATCGAGCCCGCCGCTTGGGTGGCCTACGCCCACCGTGGCAAAACGCTGAACATCGCGCATTCGCTTGGCTCGGTCCGCTTTGCCCCCGGCTCGGAAACCGAAGAGGAAATCCGCCGCCGCGCCAGCACTCAGGACTTCCGGCCCAATATCCGCAACACGCGGGAAGAAGCCCTGGCCCGGATCGAAGAAATGCGGCTGCAGATGGCATGAGCCAAGGTGAACGGGGTTTTCGCTGAAAATTCTGTTTGCCCTCTGCCCCGCCGCGATCACGCCAGCCATCTTTTCCGCCGCCGGTAGCTGCGCACGTCGCGGAACGACTTTCGCCCTTCATCCGACATGCCCAGATAGAATTCCTTGACGTCCGGGTTCTCGCGCAGCTCGGCTGCCGGTCCGTCCATCACGACGCGGCCGTTCTCCAGAATATAGCCCATGTGGGCGTAGCGCAGTGCCACGTTGGTGTTCTGCTCGGCCAGAAGGAAGGACACGCCTTCGTTCTCATTCACTGATTTCACGATCTCGAAAATCTGCTCGACCAGTTGCGGCGCAAGCCCCATGCTGGGTTCGTCCAGCAGAACCATTTCCGGGCGGCTCATCAGGGCGCGCCCGATGGCGCACATCTGCTGTTCCCCGCCCGAGGTATAGCCAGCCTGACTTTTCCGGCGCTCTTTGAGGCGCGGAAAGTAGTTATATACCATCTCAAGGTCGGCCTCGACGGCACCCTTGCCATCGCGCCGTGTATAGGCGCCGGTCATCAGGTTTTCCTCGACGGTCAGATGCTCGAAGCAATGCCGCCCTTCCATGACCTGAATGACGCCTTTCTTGACCAGCGATGCCGGATCGAGATCCTGCACCCGTTCGCCCTTGTACATGATCGAGCCTTTGGTCACCTCGCCACGCTCGGAGTGCAGCAGATTGGAAATCGCCTTCAACGTGGTCGTCTTGCCCGCCCCGTTGCCGCCCAGCAGCGCGGTGATCCCGCCCTGTTTGACCGACAGCGAAACACCTTTCAACACAAGGATCACGTGGTTGTAGATCACCTCGACATTGTTGACCTCAAGCAAGGTCTGATCACTCTTGGCAGCATCCAGCATCGCGTTTCCCTTGGCTCAGAGGCGCCGGGCCCCTGTCTTCATCTTGTTCCAAATACCCAAAATCCACCGGCGACGTCCCGCGCCGCCGGTGAAGAATACAGCGCTTAGCCGTCGCAGGCCTCATTGACCGGCCAAGGGGCATTGGCCTCGGCGTACTCAGCCGCCTTGGCCTCTGCGAGCGCTTTGTAGCTCTCGACATTCGCTGTCAGAAGATCGCTGACCTTGACGAATTTGGAGCCATCCCATTCCAGCATCCAGCCGCCCGAGTGGCCGGTGTGGTTGGAGCAGGATGTCGCGAAGGGCGGAACCATGCCATCAAGACCAAGCTCGGAAATCCGCGCCTCGGTCATGTTGATGTTTTCCAGACCCCAGCGCAGTTGTTCGGCGTTGATCTCGGCGGTGTCGAAATGCGCCTGCGCAACCGAGATGCCCTCGGCAAGGATCGCGGAAATCACGATACCGCGACCGTAGAACACGCCCTGCATCTCTTCCTCGTTGGATTTGGAGTTGCCGGCATCCACAACGTGCTTCTTGATGTCTGCCATGACCGGCGCATCCATGTTCGGGAACGACCAGCTGATCGACTTGTAGCCTTTGCCAGCGTCGCCGACGATCTTCAGGTCGGCATCATGGCCGGACCACCAGACACCCAGCATGTTTTCCATTGGGAACTTGGTCTTCACGGCTTCGGTGATGGCGCCGGCGTTCATCGCGCCCCAGCCCCACATGATGACATAGTCAGGACGCTCGCGGCGGATCTGAAGCCACTGCGCGGACTGGTTCTGCATTTCCTTCAGGCCAACCGGGATCGGCAACAGCTCAAAGCCCTTGGCTTCGGCAGCGGCTTCCAGAACCGGCAGAGGTTCCTTGCCGAAGGGGTGGTCAAGGTGCAGGAAGGCAATCTTCTTGCCGTTCAGGTCGCCCTGACCTTCGATGTACTGGATGATCATGTCGGCGGCATCCCAGTACCCGGCAGGCGCATTATAGGCCCACTGGAAGGTCTTGCCGTCCATCATCGGGCTAAAGCCATAGCCCGGCGCAAGGATCGGGATCATGTCCACGTTGGTCTTGGGCAGCACCTGCAGCGTGATGCCAGTGGACCACGGCTGGGTCACGATCGACCGACCTTTGGTCTTTTCATAGCATTCCACGCCCTTTTCGGTGGAATAGCCAGTCTCGCATTCCTCGCCATTTACCGGGATGCCGCCAACACCGCCATCGCGGGCGTTCAGCATGTTCAGATAGTCAGCCTGACCGTTCATCAGCGGAATACCCGTGGCCGCAAAGGGGCCGGTCCGGTAGGCAAGGTTCGGCGTGTAAAGCTCCTGCGCCATCGCGGCGCCGGCAGTCACACCCGCCACGATCGCGGCAGCTGCCAGTTTAGTGAAGTGTTTCATATTATCTCCTCCCTGAGAATTTCGGTGTCACTTCGGGTTCTTGGTATTGGGCCGCGCCTTAGTGCGGGAACGGCCAGATAATCAGTTTCTCGCGGATCAGCCGCCAAAGCTGCGCCAGTCCATGCGGCTCGACGATCAGGAAAAAGACGATCAGAGAGCCAACGATCATGATATTCAGATGCTCGACAAGAGACGAGCTGATGGGGATGCCCAAGGCTTCGGGCAACAGGTTCAGCACCACCGGCAGACCGACAATCAGGATCGCCCCCAGATAGTTTCCAAGGATCGACCCAAGCCCCCCGATGATGGCGATGAACAGGATACGGAAGGACAGCGGGATGTCGAACAGGTTGGGCTCGGCCGCGCCGCGCCACATAAAGACGAACAGCGCGCCGGACACTCCGATGACATAAGACGACACGGCAAAGGCGGTCAGCTTGGATTTCATCAGGTTGATGCCGATCAGCTCGGCGGCGATGTCCATATCGCGCGTCGCCTTCCACGTCCGCCCCAAAGTGCCGCGCGTGAGGTTGATGCACACCCAGGTCAGAAGCGCCACGATGAACAACACCACGTAATACTGCACGATCGAGTTCGCCTGCGGCCCGGCGACATAGGTGCCGAACATCTCAAGGTTCGGCACCTGAATGGCGCCGGACGCGTTGTAGTTGTAAAGCCAGGCCCATTTCTCGAACAGCCAGACCAGAAAGAACTGCGCCGCCAGCGTGGCAATCGCCAGATAAAAGCCCTTGATCCGCAGCGAAGGGATGCCAAAGGCAACGCCAACCCCGGCACTGAAAATCCCGGAAAGAAGGATCGCGATCACCGGGTTCATCCAGGGCATCAGCGTGATCATCTTGTAGCAGGCATAGGCCCCGACCCCCATAAAGGCCGCCGTCCCCAGCGAAAGCTGCCCGGCAAAGCCAGTCAGGATGTTCAGCCCCAAAGCGGTCAGCGAATAGATCAGGATCGGGATCAGCAGCGTCTGAAAGGTGAACTCGCTCGCCGTGAGCGGAAAGATCACCACAGCAAACAACAGGATCACCCCCAGCAGAAAGGCATCCTGCTTGACCGGGAACAGCGCCTGATCCGCCTCATAGCTTGTCTTGAATTGTCCGGCAGTCCTGTACAGCATCCGTCGGTTTCTTTCCTTTCGGGCGCGGCAGGAATTTCACCCGCTTGGCGCCGTGTCCCACTATTCGGCAGACCTCAGCCTGCAACCTCATCGTCTTCGACCGGCCGGGCGCGCTTGGGCGCCGGCGCATAGCCGATTTGTTCACTGTGCCGCACGATCCAGAACCAGGCCCAAAGTCCCAGCCCGGCCCCGACCACCGCCATGATCAATGCCGTCACCATCCGCCCCGAAGCCTCGGGGTCTGTGGTCAGCGCGAGATAGCCAAAGGCCCAGAAGCCCGACCAGGCCACCACGTTCAGTATCGCAATCAGCTTTGGCATTTTCCGTTTTCCCCTCCAGCGCTCTTGCTTGCGCGCCTCGTATTCCCTTGGGCCCCAAATCTCCCCGCCGAAGGCTTAGGCCGTTTCGGCCAGTGCCCCCGACGGGCTCGCTAGACTCTCTCGATGATCTTTTCCCCAAACAGCCCTTGCGGACGGAACAGCAGCACGATCAGCGCCAGCACGAAGGCGAACCATGTCTCGGTATTGCCGCCCAACAGCGGCTGTCCCCAGTAGATCTCGAACAGTTTTTCCAGAATGCCGATCATCAGACCACCGATGATGGCGCCGGTGATCGATTCCAGGCCGCCCAACATCAGCACCGGCAGAGCCTTGTAGGCGATCACTTCCAGCGCAAAGGACACCCCGGCCCGCGCGCCCCAGGCAATGCCCGTGACCAGCGCGATGATCCCGGCGATGAACCAGACCAGCACCCAGACGGTTTGCAGGGAAATCCCGACAGACAAGGCCGCTTGATGATCGTCGCCCAAGGCGCGGATCGCCCGGCCCATGCGTGTGCGGTTCAGGAACAACAGCAGACCGGCCACCAGCAGCGCCGCCACGGCCACCGCCGTCATGTCCTTTTGCTCAAGGATCAGCAGACCGCCCCAAGGCTCCAGCACAAGGCTGCCCGTGGGAATGCCCAGCTCTTCGGTGATCATCACCTTGTTTTCGCCGCCGAAAATGATCTCGCCCAGACCAATCAGGAACAGCGTGATCCCGATGGTCGCCATGAACAGGATGATATCGGGCTGGCCGACCAAAGGCCGCAGGACCACCCGCTCGATCGAAACCGCCAAAAGGAACATCACCCCCAGCGTCAGCACGACGGAAATCCACGCCGGAACCCCGTAGGCATGCAGCCCGACAAGCGTCAGCGCCGCAAAAACCACCATGATCCCCTGCGCAAAGTTGAAAATCCGGGACGAGCGGAAAATCAGCACGAACCCCAGCGCGATCAGCGCATAAAGGATGCCGGAAACCAGCCCCTCCCACAGAACTTGCAAAAGAAAGTCCGGCGCTGCGAACATGTCCACAAAGGGCGCGATAAAGATGTCGTTCAGCATATCCTGCTCTCCCCGCCCCGGGCTTGAACCGGGGCCTCATGGTTGACGTGGAGGCCGCGGGTCAGGCCCGCGACGGGCTGGTCAAAGTGTTTCAATGCGCCACCCCCAGATAGGCGTCGATGACATCCTGGTTGTTGCGTACCTCATCGGGCGCGCCATCCCCGATCTTCTTGCCGTAATCCATCACCACGACGCGATCGGACAGGTCCATGACCACGCCCATGTCGTGTTCGATCAGGCAGATCGTCGTGCCAAATTCGTCGTTTACATCAAGGATAAAGCGGCTCATGTCCTCTTTTTCCTCGACGTTCATCCCCGCCATGGGTTCATCCAGCAGCAGGATGCTCGGCTCGGCGGCCAGTGCCCGCGCCAGTTCCACCCGTTTTTTCAACCCATAGGGCAGCCGTCCAACCGGGGTCTTGCGGATGCTCTGGATCTCAAGGAAATCAATGACCTTTTCAACGATCTCCCGGTTCTCCATCTCTTCGCGGCGGGCCTTGCCAAACCACATGGCCTGGGCGGCGATTCCGGCGTGCATATGAGTCAGGCGCCCGGTCATGACGTTGTCCAGAACCGTCATCCCCTCGAACAGGGCGATGTTCTGAAAGGTCCGCGCCACCCCCATCCGGGCAACCTCATAAGGCTTCATCGGCGGGCGCTTGGAGCCCTTGTACCAAAGTTCCCCAATTGTCGGCGTGTAAAACCCGCTGATGATGTTGAGCATGGACGACTTGCCCGCGCCGTTTGGCCCGATGATCGCCCTGATTTCCCCCTCGTGGATATCGAACGAGATATCGCTGATCGCTGTCACCCCGCCGAATTTCAGAGTGATATTCTTCAACTCCATCAGAACGCCGCCAATCTGGCGCCCGTCGGCGGTGACATATCCTTCGGTGTCTTTCACGCCCCTGTCCCCATCTTGGTCTCATTGAAAATTTGCTGCGACGCACTGCCACCGCGCCCCATGGGACGGTGGGCGGGGCGATGTTCGCAGAACGAGCGCCGCGCAGCCGTCATTCCGCAGCCACCGCACGCGGTGCGATTGGCCAGACTTTGGCATCGCGCAGCACCAGCGTTGCCTTGATCGCGCCCTTCCGCCCGTCTTCATAGGTCACTTCCGTCTCGGTATAGACGCTGTCCGACCCGTCATAGAGCGCCGTTACAAGGTCTTCGAACTTCTCCGCGATCACCTTGCGCTTCACTTTCCGCGTCCGCGTCATCTCGCCGTCATCGGCGTCCAACTCCTTGTGCAACACAAGGAACCGATGGATCTGGCAGCCCGACAGGATCTCGTCCTGCGCGACGCTTTCGTTCACCTCTTCGATATGGCTCTGGATGGTGTCCAGCACCTGCGGATGCTGCGCCAATTCCTGATACGAGCCATAGGCGATGTTGTTTCGCTCAGCCCAGTTGCCCACCGCCGTCAGGTCAATGTTGATGAAGGCGACGCAGCGGTCGCGCCCGGCGCCAAACACCACCGCCTCAAGAATGTTGGGATAGAACTTCAGTTTGTTCTCAACGTACTTGGGCGCGAACATCGACCCGTCCGCCATCTGCCCGACGTCCTTGGCCCGGTCGATGATCCGCAAGTGCCCCGAGCTTTCCTCGAAGAACCCGGCATCGCCGGTCGCCACCCAACCCTCGGCATCCTTGGTATCCGCCGTCGACTCGGGGTTTTTGTAGTACTCCACGAACGTTCCGGGCGAGCGATAGAACACCTCACCATTCTCGGCGATGCGGATCTCAACGCCGGGTGCAGGAACACCCACCGTGTCGGACCGAACTTCGCCATCCGGCTGCACCGTGATGAAAACCGAAGCCTCCGTCTGGCCGTAGAGTTGCTTCAGATTGATCCCGAGCGAGCGGTAGAAATCAAAGATCTCCGGGCCAATCGCCTCACCAGCGGTATAGCCCACCCGCACCTTGGAAAAGCCCATGGCATTCTTGAGCGGCCCATAAACCATGAATTCGCCCAGCGCGTATTTCATCCGGTCCATGAAGCTCACCGGTTTGCCGTCCAGAATGGCCGGGCCAACGCGGCGCGCATGATCCATGAAGGTCTTGAACAGCCGCCGCTTGAGCGGGCTGGCATCCTCCATCCGGATCATGATCGAGGTCAGCTGGGTCTCGAACACCCTTGGCGGCGCAAAGTAATAACTCGGAGCGATCTCGCGCAAATCGGTCAAAAGGGTTTCGGTGCTCTCGGGGCAATTCACGCAGAAACCTGTCCAATAGGCTTGCCCGATAGAGAAAATGAAATCCCCGACCCAGGCCATCGGCAGATAGGCCAGCACCTCATCGTCCAGTTGCAGGTTGTCGAACTCCGACGCGGACTTGGCGCTTTCGATGATGTTGCGGTTCGACAGAACCACCCCTTTGGGTTTGCCCGTGGTGCCCGAGGTATAGAGCATCACGCAGGTATCATCGTAATCCAGATCCGAGCGGCGGCGCTCCAGTTCCTTGCTGAACTCATCCCTTGCCGCGCGGCCCTGATCCTGAACATGACTGTACTGATGCAGATGCGAATGGTCGTACTTCCGCATCCCGCGCGGATCGACATAGATCATATGTTCGAACTGGTGCAGATCGTCCTGAATTTCGATGACCTTGTCGACCTGCTCCTGATCCGCGGCGATGACAAAGCGTGCGCCGCAATGGCCCAGCACATACTCCATCTCTTCGGCGACCGCGTCCTGATAAAGTGGCACCGGGATCGCCCGGCACATCTGCGCCGCGACCATCGACCAGTACAATGTTGGGCGGTTGCGACCAATGATAGCGATGTAATCGCCTTCGTTCACGCCAAGGTTCAGCAGACCCAGCGCCAGCGCTTCGATCTCTTGCTCCGTCTCCGCCCATCTCCAGCTTTGCCAGATGCCATATTCCTTTTCCCGATAGGCCGGGCTGCCACCGAATTCTCGGACATTGCGCTGCAACAAAGCAGGGATCGAGCGTAGACCCTCCACGCCCTTGGACATATGCGCCAAAGCTTTTCCTCCCAAATGCCGGAAGCCGACATCTTCTTGTGTTTGGCCTTCTGAAACGAGGCCTGACCGCTGTTTCGCGATTCTGTCACCTATTTGGTCAAGCGCGAGGCTGGCGGTCAACTTTTTCCTGAACATTTCCCAATTCTTACGAATTGTTACAGACCGCATTCCTCCGGGCGAAGACCGCTGCGGCCTCCTTGCCATTTGCGCACCCCCGCGCCCCGACATAAGCTGACAAAATAGGTCTCAGAGGTATGGTTATGAATTTCGAGGAAATAATTCAGTCGATTGGTCAGGATAACCTTCCGGCGCTTATGCTGGCGGTCTTTATCCTGGTGGCAATCTGGCTTGGTGTGCGGATCGTACCGCAGTCGGAGAAACACGTTGTCGAACGGTTTGGGCGCCTGCGCTCGGTGCTTGGTCCGGGGATCAATTTCATCGTGCCGTTTCTTGACAAGGTGGCGCACAAGATTTCGATCCTGGAACGCCAGTTGCCGACCGCCTCGCAGGACGCGATCACCCGCGACAACGTGTTGGTGCAGGTGGACACCTCGGTCTTCTACAGGATCATCGAGCCGGAAAAGACAGTCTACCGGATTCGGGATGTAGACGCGGCCATCGCAACAACGGTGGCAGGGATCGTGCGTGCGAATATCGGCCAAATGGATCTGGACGAGGTACAGGCCAACCGCGCCCAATTGATCCAGACCATCAAGCTCAGCGTCGAGGACGCCGTGGATGATTGGGGGATCGAGGTGACACGCGCGGAAATCCTCGACGTCAACCTGGACCAGGCCACGCGCGACGCGATGCTGCAGCAATTGAATGCAGAGCGCGAACGGCGGGCGCAAGTGACACGTGCCGAGGGCAGCAAACGCGCCGTGGAACTGAACGCCGATGCCGAACTTTATGCCGCCGAACAGGCCGCCAAGGCGCGGCGCGTTCAGGCCGACGCCGAAGCCTATGCCACTGGGGTCGTCGCCAAGGCGATTGCCGAAAACGGCATAGAGGCGGCGCAGTATCAGGTTGCGCTCAAACAGGTCGAGGCGCTGAACACGCTGGGTTCGGGGACGGGCCAGCACACCATCGTGGTGCCGGCTCAGGCGCTCGAAGCCTTTGGCGATGCCTTCCGTATGCTGAAGGGGCGCGGTTGATGTGGGCGCTCTGGTGGGTCTGGATCGCGGCTGCGCTGGCCTTGGGCATTCTGGAAATGCTGGTGCCGGCCTTCCTGTTTCTGGGATTTGCACTGGGCGCGGGCCTGACCGGGCTGACGCTGTTGTTCGGCGGCGGGTTTGCGGTCTGGCTCGGCGCCAGCCTGCCACGCTTGCTGGTCTATTTCGCGGTCCTTTCGCTGATCGGCTGGCTGATCCTGCGCAAGGCCGTGGGCGTGCGACGTGGTCAGGTGAAGATATGGGACCGCGATATAAACGACTGACGTCAGTATCCGCAAAGGGATGGCCGGGGCGGGCGGGGCGACGTCCGTCAGGACAAGCTACGCCCCTCCCCGGCCCTTTACGATCCGTGCTCTGGTAAAGCCGTCTCGGCGCGTTTACTTTCCGCGCCATGAGCACAACCGCCCTGACCCAAGCAGGCCTGAACCTGATCCAGCAAGCGCTGACCATCTACGACAGCGATCTGCGCCTCGCCGTCTGCAACGCCCGTTTCGCCGAGATGTTCGACCTGCCCGCCAGTCACACCACCCCAGGCGCGCATTTCGAGGACACCATCCGGCACCTCACCAGCCGCGGTGAATACGGACCCGTCGACGATCCGGAAAGCTTTGTCCGCGACCGCGTCGAAATCGCCCGTGCCTTCCAGCCACATTACATGGAGCGCACGCGTGCCAATGGCCGCACCATCAGCGTCGAAGGCGCGCCGCTGCCGCAGGGCGGTTGGGTCACCGTCTATACCGACATCACCGATGTGAAAACGCAGGAGCAATTGCTGCGCACCCGCTCGGAACTGCTCTCCGAAGAGGTGCTCAAGCGCTCCGAGGAACTCTCGGCCACCAACCGCCAGCTCGCCGCCACCAACGCCGCCCTCAAAGAGGCCCGGCGCGAACTGCAAGAGATCGAAGCCCGCACCCGCACCACAACCGAAATGATGCCCGCCCACATCGCCCGCGTCGATGCCACGGGGCGCTATACATTTTCAAACCGGCGACTGTCGGTGGTGATGCCGGGGCGGCCGTCGCACATCCTTGGGCTGCATATCTCGGAAACGCTGGGGCCGCAGGCCTATGCCCGGGTCAAACCGCACCTTGAGGCGGCCTATAAAGGCCAGCAAAGCACCTTTGAATTCACCGACGAATCCTCCTCGCGGCGCATCCGGGCGGCCTTTACACCCGACCCGCTGGAACCCGGTGTCTATATCATGAGCCAGGACGTCACCGAGGAAACCCAGACCCGGGCCGCGCTGCAACAGACGCGCCGTCGCGAGATGGCTGCGCAACTTATCAGCGGCATGGCACATGATTTTTCCAACCTGCTGACGATCATTCTGGGCATGCAGTCAAAACTCTCCCGGATGGCCCCCAGCACCGATGCCGCGCCCCTGATCAGCGCCACCTTGCAAGCCGCGCGGCGCGGAGGAGACCTTCTGAACCGGATCGCCGACATCACCAGCCAACGCAGTTGGCAACCCAAACCCGTGGCGCTGGACCCTTTCCTGCACGACCTTGCAACTCTCGCTACGCCTTCTCTGCCAGATGGCATCAAGCTGACGATCGACAACCGCACCGAGGGCGCCTTCATGGCAGACGCCGGATTGCTTCAGGACGCGTTGCTGAACCTGATCCTGAACGCCCGCGATGCCTGCGGCGAGACCGGCGCCATTCATCTGTCCACACAAGACCTGCAATCAACGTGGCTGCAAATCACCGTCACCGATACCGGCCCCGGTTTTTCCGACAAGGCGCTGGATCACGGGCTGGACCCGTTCTTTACCACCAAAGGCGGCGAAGGCTCGGGCCTTGGGCTGGCCATGGTCTATGACATGACCAAGCTCGCAGGCGGCTCGGTGCGCCTGTCGAACACCGCCGCGGGCGCTCGGGTCACTCTGCGTCTGCCGCTGCGCCCCGCGGACGAGTTGCCAGACAACAGCCTAGTCCTGCTGGTCGAAGACAGCGACGACCTGCGCGCCAGCGTGCGTGAAATGCTGATCGATCTGGGCTTTGCCGTGGTCGAGGCCGCCTCGGTCACCGAGGCCCGTACATTGGCCGAGGGGCTGCCTGACCTTGCCCTTGTGCTGTCAGACATCTCGCTTGAGGGCGAGGAAACCGGGTTGGACCTGATCGACCATCTCAAGGGCATCCCGCTGCGCCTGATGACTTCGCTGCCGCCCGACCACCCGCACCACGCCGCTGCCCGCGCCCGCGTGCCGGTGCTGCCCAAACCCTTTGCCACAGAAGATCTTACTGCCTTTTTGGGGCAAGAAAGGCCCCCCGAATGAGCGCCCTCGTCACCATCCTCGATGATGAACCGGCAATCCGCGAGATGCTTTCAGAGGCCTTGACCGAAGCCGGCTTTCGCACCCTGACCTTTGCCCGCGCGACCGAATTCGAGGCCGCCCTGCGCCGCACCACCCCCGATGTCTGCCTTGTGGATCTGGGCCTGCCTGACCGCGACGGGCTGAGCCTTGTGCACCGGCTTGCGCTGGAACAGGGCGCGACGGTGATCATCATCTCGGGGCGCGCGCAGGTGCAGGACCGGGTGACCGGGCTGGAACTGGGCGCGGATGACTACATCATCAAACCTTTCGATCCCGCCGAGGTCGTCGCCCGTGTCCGCGCCCGGCTGCGCGGCCCGAAACAGGCGGCCACCAGCAATACTGCGCGTTTCAACGGCTGGACCGCGCATTTCAACCGCTACGCGCTGGAGGACGAGACCGGCGCCGAAACCCCGTTCAGCCATGCCGAAGGCGAGGTGCTGCGCCTGTTCCTCGAAAGTCCCAAACGTCTGATCACCCGCGCCCAGATGCAGGAAAGTCTGGGCGGCGCGGCGGGCGAAAGCTTTGACCGGGCGATGGATGTCCGGATCTCGCGCCTGCGCACCAAGCTGCGCGAAGACCCCAAGAACCCGCGCCTGATCAAAACCATCTACGGCGCGGGCTATATCTTTCTGGGCGATGTTGCCTGGATCTGAGTGACAAAAACCTTCCGTGCAGCCAAGCAGCGCCCGATAAGACGCTTCGGATCAATCCGCGTTTTCATGCGCCGATCCGCGCGACCGCCCGCGCCAGAACATTCAGGCCGCTCACCAGATCAGGCTCCGCGGTGTCTTCGGCAAAGTCGTGGCTGATCCCGCCGATTGAGGGTACAAAGAGCATCGCCGCGGGCATCAGCCGGGCCATGTTCGACGCATCGTGCAACGCGCCCGAGGGCATGTGTCGCCATTTCCCCGGTGTCTCTATCTCGGCCGCACCCGCAAGAACCGCGCGTAAAGTCGCGTCCATTGCCACAGGTTCGACACCCAGCATCGGACCAAACTCCAGCGACAGGCCCATGTCCCCTGCCACCTCGGAGGCGGTGTCACGAATGATCTGCTCCATCCGAGCCAGCCGCTCGGGATCGCCATCGCGCCATTGCATCGAGAAGGCCACTTTTCCCGGCACAACCGAATGCGCATTGGGATGCACGGACACATGCCCCACCGTCCAGACCGTGGCCGGAGTCACCACATTGCGGAAGTGGTCGTTGATACGTTGGTTGAAGGTCGAAAGCGCCTGAAACGCGTCCCTGCGCATCGCCATGGGGGTGGTGCCCGCATGGTTCTGCTGGCCTTCAAAGCGGATCACCATGTCACGGATACCAACAATCGCCTCGACCACACCGATTTTTCCGCCAGTTTGATCCAGCACCGGGCCTTGCTCGATATGCATCTCGACGAAACCGGTGAACCGCGCCGGATCAACCCAATCACCCAGACGCGCGCCCATGGCCGATCGCGCCTCGGCCAAACTCACGCCGCTTGGGTCCACCAACTTGCCGACGTCCTCCTCTGGCAAAACGCCGGACCACGCCGCACTGCCGGTGGTGACGCCAAAACGGCCCTCTTCGTCCTGAAACGACACGACCGACACCGCTGGCCCACCCGCTTCTCTTGCCGCCCGTGCCACCTCCAGCGCCGAAATGACTCCCAAGGCGCCATCCAGCCAGCCTCCCTCGGGCTGCGTGTCCGAATGTGATCCCATCAACAGCGATGGCCCATCCGCCAGACCGAACACGGATCCCATGGGATCAAAACGCACCTCAAGCCCGGCCTCGCGCAGTCTGTCGGCCAGCCAATCGCGTGCAGTGATATCCGCTTCGGAATAGGCCGGGCGCACCACACCCTTGCCAACACCAGACGCACCGATGGCACGCAGGTCATGCAGGTCTTTGAGAAACCGCTCCGGCTGTACAGGGATCATGAAACACCTTCCTTTCACCCCATGTTCTGCGCTCGAATCCCAAGACTGTCAAATTATCATGATAATTTGAGCGCAGCTCAATCGCCTCTGCCCCGCGCCCTCAAAACACCCAGCGGTCAACATATCAGTCCAAGATCAAAACGGGCGCCAAACCCGAGCCTCCCGCCAAAGGCGGGAGGGGAGATATCCAGCGCGCCGAAGGCGCTCCATATACCAACAGCTTACTCGGCGGCGACAGTCTCAGCCTTTTCGACCCGCACCGCCGAGTATTTGAACTCGGGGATCTTGCCGAATGGGTCGAGCGCCGGGTTGGTCAGAATATTCGCGGCCGCTTCGACATAGGCAAAGGGCAGAAACACCATATCCGGTGCAATTGCCCGGTCCGCCCGCGCCATCACTTCGACACTGCCGCGCTTGGTGCTCAGACGCACCATCCCGCCCGGCTCGACCCCCAGCCGGCGCAGAGTCGAGGGATGCAGCGAACAATTTGCCTCGGGCTCGACCGCGTCCAGCACGCTGGAGCGACGCGTCATCGACCCGGTGTGCCAATGCTCCAACTGGCGCCCCGTGGTCAGAACCATGGGATAGTCGGCATCCGGCAGATCGTCTGGCGGAATGACCGATGCCGGAGTGAACTTCGCCCGCCCCTCGGGACGCGGGAAACCATCACCAAAGACGATTGCCTGCCCCGGGTCTTCGGGCGAAAGCGACGGGTAAGTCACCGCGTTCTCACGCTCCAGCCGCTCCCACGTGATGTTCGACAGCGATTTCATGTTCAGCTTCATCTCGGCAAAGACATCTGCCGGGCCGTCATAGTCCCAAGCCAGCCCTAAGCGCTGCGCCAAGTCGACGGTGATTGCCCAATCCTCGCGCGCCTCACCGGGAGGGGACACCGCAGGCCGCCCCATCTGAACCTGACGGTTGGTATTGGTCACCGTCCCGCTCTTTTCGGCAAAGCCGCTGGCGGGCAGGATCACATCTGCGTAGTTCGCCGTCTCAGTCAGGAAAATGTCCTGCACCACAAGGTGTTCCAGCTTGGCCAGGGCTTCGCGGGCATGCTCCACGTCCGGGTCGGACATGGCCGGGTTTTCACCCAGCACATACATGCCCTTGATATCCCCGGTGTGCACCGCGTCCAGTATCTCGGTGACTGTCAGACCCTTTTCGGCGCTGAAATCGCCCGATTTCCAGACATCGGTAAAGGCGCTGCGCACCCCGTCATCGCCCACCGGCTGGTAATCGGGCAGGAACATCGGGACCAACCCCGCGTCCGAGGCCCCCTGAACGTTGTTCTGCCCGCGCAAGGGATGCAGCCCGGTGCCCGGACGCCCGACATGGCCGCACATCAGCGCCAGCGAAATCAGGCAACGCGAATTGTCCGTGCCGTGAATGTGCTGCGACACGCCCATGCCCCAGAAGATCATTCCAGCCTTGGCGGTTGCGAAATCGCGGGCAACCTGCCGCAGGGTTTCGGCCGGAATGCCGCAAAGTGCTTCCATCTTTTCGGGCTGGAACTGTTTGAGGTGCTTTTTCTCGGCCTCCCAATTCTCGGTGAAGGCTTCGATATATTGCTGATCGTAGAGCCCCTCTTCGACGATCACATGCATGATCGCGTTCAGCATCGACACGTCAGCGCCCGGTTTGAACTGCAACATATGCGTTGCGAACCGCCGCAGGCCGACACCGCGCGGGTCCATCACGATCAGCTTGCCGCCGCGCTTGGTGAACTGCTTGAAATAGGTCGCCGCGACCGGATGGTTCTCGATCGGGTTGGCCCCGATCACGATGGCCACATCGGCATTCTCGATCTGGTTGAAGGTCGCCGTCACCGCACCGCTGCCGACGTTCTCCATCAACGCCGCCACGGAAGACGCGTGGCACAGCCGTGTGCAGTGATCGACATTGTTGTGCCCAAAGCCCTGACGGATCAGTTTCTGGAACAGATAGGCCTCTTCGTTGGTACACTTGGCGCTGCCAAAGCCCGCAACGGTCTTGCCACCCAGGTCGCGCAGCCGCGCCAGACCGCCTGCCGCGACCTCCATCGCCTCGTCCCAGCTTGCCTCGCGGAACACCTCTTGCCAGTTGCCCGGATCGACGTTCAGCCCCTTGGGCGCGCCCTCACGCCGGATCAACGGCTTGGTCAGCCGGTGTTCATGATGCACATAGTCAAAGCCAAAGCGCCCCTTGACGCAAAGACGCCCTTCGTTGGCGGGGCCATTGATCCCCTCGACATACTTGATCTTGCCATCCTTGACCTTGAGGCTGATCTGACAGCCGACCCCACAGAAGGGGCAGACGCTTTCGACCTCGCTGTCAAAATCGGCGCTGTCTCCCTGCTGCGCGTCATCAAGCACGGTGGCGGGCATCAAGGCCCCGGTGGGACAGGCCTGCACGCATTCGCCGCAGGCGACGCAGGTGCTGGCGCCCATCTCATCGTCGATGTCAAACACCGGATAGGCATCATGTCCGCGCCCGGCCATGCCGATCACGTCGTTGACCTGCACCTCGCGGCAGGCCCGCACGCACAGCCCGCATTGAATGCAGGCATCAAGGTTGACCCGCATCGCCACGTGGGAATCGTCCAACAGCGGGATGCGCTCGGCCTCCAGCGTCGGGAAACGGCTTTCCGACACCCCGGTCCGCTCGGCCATGTCCCACAGATGCGACGAGCGGTCATGCGCCGCTGCCTGCTCTGGCTGGTCGGCCAGCAGCAGCTCCATCACCATCTTTCGCGCATTGATGGCGCGGGCATTGGCGGTGTTCACCACCATCCCGTCCGAGGGTTCGCGAATGCACGAAGCCGCAAGCGTGCGCTCGCCCTCGATCTCGACCATGCAGGCCCGGCAGTTCCCATCCGGGCGATACCCGGGCGCGGGTTTGTGGCACAAATGCGGGATCTTCAGGCCCCGCCCGTTGGCGACCTCCCAGATGGTCATGCCTTTTTCGGCTTCAACTTCGTTGCCATCCAGCGTGAAACGGATCGTATCGGACATTGCGCGGAACTCCCTTCGTCTGGGTCTTTTAATCATGCCCCGACTGGATAGCGCAGATCAATCCCGACACCTTCCCTCGAATTTGCGCCTCCTCGGGTTTCCAATAGGCGACAGGCTCCCTGAAATGCTGCAGGATGTGAGCGTGACCTGTTTCCAAACCCGCGAGGGGCCGACGCGGCCACATTGCCCCCAATCAAGCATTTTCGCACCATTCATCTGCACTATGCGCCAATTGCCGCACGAACGCACATTCTTTAGACCCCTCCTCAAAGGAGACCCGTCCAATGCCTACACATCCGCAAACCCGTATTGGCCACGTGCATCTGAAGGTATCAAACCTTGAGCGTTCCATCGCCTTTTACCGCGATATCATGGGGCTGGAAGTGACCCAGATGTATGGGGATCAGGCTGCTTTTCTTGGCGCAGGTGGTTATCACCACCACATCGGGCTGAACACATGGGAAAGCGCCGGAGGCCCAAGACCGCCGCGCGGCACCACCGGCCTGTACCATACCGCCTTCCTGTACCCTGACCGTCCGGCCCTTGCGCGGGCGCTGAAACGGGCGCTGGACGCCGGGGTCGAACTGGAGGGTGCAGCCGATCATGGCGTTTCAGAGGCGATCTACTTTTCCGATCCCGACGGCAACGGCATCGAAATCTACCGTGATCGTGCGCCCGAGGATTGGCCGCGGGACGCACAGGGCAACCTGACCATGTCGAACGCCCGCCTGGACCTGAACGCGCTCTTGGCCGAAGCCTGAGCAACGTCGCCTCTGGACCTTGCCTTGGATGCTGCCTAGGGTCCGCGACAAAAAGGAAAGGCACGCTCATGGCAACCGGCACGAATATCCGCACTTACTACAATGGCCAGTGGCATGACGGCGACACGATGATCATTCGCGCCGCCGATCATGGGGCCTGGCTGGGGTCAGGCGTCTTTGATGGCGCCCGTTATGTTCAGGGTGTTGCGCCCGACCTTGATGCGCATTGCGCCCGCGTCAATCGCTCGGCCGAGGCGCTGATGGTCAAGCCCACGGTCACCCCCAAAGACATGGTGGAAATCGTCCTCGAAGGGCTCAAGGCCTATACCCCCGACGCCGCCGTTTACATCCGCCCGATGTACTGGGGCATTAATGGCGACATCACCGCCATTGTCCCGCAGCCTGATGAGACCGGCTTTGCCATCTGCCTCGAAGAAATCCCCTTTGCGCCGGATAGCGCGACCGTCAAACTCGGGCACACGCGTTTTCGCCGTCCGGTTCTGGAAAGCTCGGTCGTGAACGCCAAGGCGGGATGTCTGTATCCCAACAACGCCCGCATGCTGGCCGAGGTCCGCGCGCGCGGCTTTGGCAATGCCCTGGTTGCGGATGCCATGGGCAACGTCGCAGAAAGCGCCACGGCCAACGTCTTTATGGTCAAGGACGGAGAGGTGTTCACCCCTATCGCCAATGGCACTTTCCTTGCCGGGATCACCCGCGCCCGGCATATGTCCAACATGCGCGCCGATGGCATGGCAGTGCATGAAACCGTGCTGACCTTCGACGATTTCAAAGACGCGGACGAGGTTTTTCTATCCGGCAACATGAGCAAGGTCACCGCCGTGACCGGCTTTGAAGACACAGAGTATCAGGCGGGGCCCGTCACCAGGCGCGTACGCGAAATGTACTGGGACTGGGCCACCTCGACGGCACCGTGATCTCCAAGACCGGGGCGCTGGACAGGCCTGCGCCTCTCGGCCATCATCGCTGCGAAGAGGGAGTACCACATGCGCAAGTTTCTTGTTGTCCTCGATGACAGCCGCGAATGCCTGAACGCCATGCGCTTTGCTGCCATGCGCGCCGCCAATACCGGTGGCGGGGTCGAAATCCTGTCGGTCATTCCGCCGGATGAGTTCAACCATTGGATCGGTGTTGGTGACATCATGCGCGAAGAGGCCCGCGAAAGGATCATTGCGCATTTCGAGGTCTTCGCCAAATGGATGCGCGACAAGCAAGGGATCGACCCCGAACTTGTCATCCGCGAGGGCGAACCCGTGCCGGAAATCATCGCTCAGGTCAAAGACGATCCCGACATCGGTGTGCTGGTTCTGGGCGCCGCCGCCGACAAGAAGGGCCCCGGGCCGCTGGTCACACAGCTGACCAAAAACGCCGGATCCCTGCCCATTCCCATCACCATCGTTCCCGGCGATATGAGCAAGGAACGCCTCGAAGCGGTCACATGACCCATGCCGATGCCCTGGAGCTATCGTCACGCGAAACGCGAATGGCGCAGCTTTCTTGATGACGTGCGCGAAATCGCCTGCACCCCTTCGGACAATGTTGCCTATACCATGACCGAAGGGGTGTTCCGCGCCTTTCGCGGCCGCCTGACGCCGCAGCAGGCGCTGGATTTTGCGCAAGATCTGCCCGCATTGCCCCGCGCCCTTTTCGTGCAGAACTGGCAATTGGCGGACCCGGTGCCTTGGGCCGACCCCGCCACCATTCTGGCCGAGGTCAAAGCCCTGCGCAAAAATCACAATTTCGCGCCTGACAACGCGGTAGAAGCGGTGTCCTTTGCCCTGCACCGGGCCGTACGCCCCGACATCTTGCGCCGTGCGCTGGCCAAGATCGGCCCCGAAGCGCAGGCCTTCTGGCAGCTGAGCGGCTATTCCGACAAGGATCTTTCGCCCGGCTTTGGCTAGTCTTTAGAATCGTTCCAATCCTTGACGATCGGCCCTTAGAGGCGCATATAAAGTGCAAGCCACGAAAGGTGCGACCAAGATGTTTATTCAAACCGAATCCACGCCGAACCCTGCCACGCTCAAGTTTCTGCCCGGCCAGACCGTGCTGGAGATGGGCACCGCCGATTTCCCGGCCCCCGAGGCCGCCAGTGCTTCGCCATTGGCGCAGCGACTGTTCTCTGTCGAGGGTGTGACCGGTGTCTTTTTCGGCACCGATTTCGTGACCGTGACAAAAGATGAGGCCGTTGACTGGGACCACATGAAACCCGCCATCCTTGGCGCCATCATGGAGCATTTCCAATCCGGCCAGCCTGTCATGAGCGATGGCGCCATGCAGGCCGGCGGCCATGCCGATCACAGCGGTGAAGACAGTGAAATCGTCGGCCAGATCAAGGAATTGCTCGACAGCCGCGTACGCCCCGCTGTGGCTCAGGACGGGGGCGACATCACCTTCCACGGCTTTGATCGCGGCGTCGTATACCTGCACATGCAGGGCGCCTGCGCGGGCTGCCCCTCGTCAACACTGACGCTGAAAATGGGCATCGAAAACCTGCTGCGCCACTACATCCCGGAAGTGACCGAGGTACGCCCGGTTGCCGTCTGATCCACTCGTTTTGGCATTCGACACATCGGCGGCGCATTGCGCCGCCGCTTTGTTGTGTGGTGACACGGTTTTAGCCAGCCGCTCCGAAGAAATGGGACGCGGTCAGGCAGAACGGCTCATGCCGCTGCTGCAAGAGTTGCTTGATGAAACCGGCAAAGACTGGACCGAACTGACCACTTTGGGGGTTGGCATTGGCCCGGGGAACTTCACCGGCATCCGCATTTCCGTCAGCGCGGCTCGCGGCCTTGCGCTTGGCCTCGGCATTCCCGCCATCGGCGTCTCGCTGTTTCAGACAACCAAGTGCCTGTCGAATCGGGCGCAGACCGCCGTTCCCGCGCCCCGCGATCAGGTTTATCTAAAGGATCACGACAAGATGTGTGATCCGATCCTGAGCCCGCAGATGCCGGACATGGCCTATGCCCTGTCAACCGAACACGCGCCCGTCGATCACGTCGAAATGATGGCCCGCATCGCCGCCAAAGCGCCCAAGAACACGCCTCGACCGGCGCCGCTGTACATCAGGCCCGCCGACGCTGCGCCGTCGCGCGATACCCCGCCGGTGATTTTGGATGACGCCTGAGGCTCTTGCTGACCTTTGCACCCGCGCTTACCAGCATATGTCGCCATGGACCGCCGCGCAGATCGCCAGCACTTTGGCGCAACCTTCATCGCTTCTGACCACCTCGCAGCGCGCGTTTGTTCTGGGTCAAGTCATCACCGATGAGGCCGAGATCCTCGCCCTTGCTGCCGATCCGGCAAAACAGCGTAGCGGGCAGGCCAGCGCCGCCCTCGAGATGTTCCACCGGCAGGCACGCACACGTGGCGCCGCCCGGGTTTTTCTGGAGGTCCCGGAACACAACATCCCGGCCATCCGGTTTTACGAAAAACACGGCTATACCGCCGTCGGGCGCAGAAAAGCCTACTATCGCCTGACCAACGGGCCGAGTGCCGATGCTTTGATCATGGCGCGGGATTTGCCCTGACGTCAGCGGACCTTAGCCGCCTGATCCGCAACTAAATCCACAAGAATCGGTTGACCATCTGACAGCCACGCGCCCTAATTGCGTCCATTACGCAAGGCGGACCCACAAACGAGGTCCGCCCTTCAACCGACTGGGAGCAACTCCATGACCTTTATCGCAAAGACCCTCGGCTCTGTCGCCGCCCTCGCGCTGAGCGCAGGCGCCGCATTGGCCGACCCGGCGCTGATCTACGACCTTGGCGGCAAGTTCGACAAGAGCTTCAACGAAGCCGCCTTCAACGGTGCCGAAAAATACGCCGCAGCAACCGGCGGCAGCTACAAGGACATCGAACTGCAATCCGAAGCCCAGCGCGAGCAGGCCCTGCGCCGCTTTGCAGAAGCGGGCTTCAACCCGGTTGTGACCACTGGTTTCTCGATGTCCTCGCCGATCGCTTCGGTTGCGGCGGACTATCCAGACACCAAATTCGTCACCATCGACGGCTTTGTCGATCCCGGCGAGCACCCGAACGTTCTGTCGATCCTGTTTTCCGAGCACGAAGGGTCGTACCTTGTCGGCATGATCGCCGCGATGGCCTCCAAATCGAACACCGTCGGCTTTGTCGGTGGCATGGACATCCCGCTGATCCGCAAGTTTGCCTGCGGTTATGCCCAGGGCGCGATGGCCGTGAACCCCGACGCCAAGGTCATCGCCAACATGACCGGCACCACCCCCGCCGCGTGGAATGACCCGGTGAAAGGCTCCGAACTGGCAAAGGCGCAGATTTCGCAGGGCGCCGACGTGATCTTTGCTGCCGCCGGTGGCACCGGTCTGGGCGTTCTGCAGACCGCCGCCGACGAAGGCATCCTGTCGGTCGGCGTGGACAGCAACCAGAACTATCTGCACCCGGGCAAGGTTCTTACCTCGATGCTCAAGCGTGTCGATGTGGCCGTTGACGAAGCCATGACCGCAGGCGCCGATCTGGAAACCGGCGTCAAGGTGCTGGGCCTTGCGGAAGAGGGCGTCGGCTATGCGCTGGACGACAACAATGCCGCGCTGGTCACCGACGAGATGAAAGCCGCCGTGGACGGCGCCCGCGAAAAGATCATCGCAGGCGAGATTTCGGTCCACGATTACAGCACGGACGACACCTGCCCGGTTCTCCAGTTCTGATGAAGTTCAGGGCCGGGGCGCACTGCCTCGGCCCTGTCTACCGCTGCCTGCACGCTTGGTGCGGCTGCCCCTCAGGGCAGATCAGCGGACGCCCTCATTCAAAAGGCGCATTATGACCCAAGCCCCAGCGATCGAACTCAGAAGCATTTCCAAGGCCTTTGGCCCCGTTCAGGCCAACAAGGACATCTCGATCCGTGTCGAACGCGGCACGATCCACGGTATCATCGGCGAAAACGGCGCAGGCAAATCGACGCTCATGTCGATCCTCTACGGGTTCTACAAGGCCGACAGCGGCGAGATCTTTATCGGCGGCAAGAAGACCGAGATCCCCGACAGTCAAGCCGCCATTGCCGCTGGTATCGGCATGGTCTTTCAACATTTCAAGCTTGTGCAGAACTTCACCGTTCTGGAAAACGTGATCCTTGGCGCCGAGGACGGCAGGCTTTTGCGCCCCAGCCTGTCCCGCGCCCGCGGCGTTCTGAAACAGCTTGCCTCGGAATATGAACTCAACGTCGATCCTGACGCGCTGATCGAAAACTTGTCCGTCGGGCACCAGCAACGGGTTGAAATCCTCAAGGCGCTGTACCGCGAGGCCGACATTCTCATCCTTGATGAACCAACAGGCGTGTTGACCCCTGCCGAGGCCGACCACTTGTTCCGTATCCTCAACGGGTTGAAGGACGAGGGCAAAACCATCGTCCTGATTACGCATAAGCTGCGCGAGATCATGGAAATCACCGATACCGTCAGCGTGATGCGCCGGGGCGAGATGACCGCGACGGTCAAGACATCGGAAACCAGTCCCGAACAGCTGGCCGAACTGATGGTCGGTCGCAAAGTCCTGCTGCGCGTGGATAAAAAGCCCGCGACGCCCGGCGCCAAGGTGCTTGAAGTCGAAAACCTGCGCCATATCGACAAAGACAAGGTCGAGCGGCTCAAAGGAATCTCTCTGAATGTGCGCGCGGGCGAGATTCTTGGCATCGCGGGCGTGTCAGGCAATGGCCAGTCCGAACTGCTCGAAGTCTTGGGCGGCTATGCCGACGCCACCGGGTCAATCCGCGTCAATGGTCAGGAAATTGACCTGACGGGCAAGCACTCTGACGGTCAGTCGCGCCGCGCCCGTGGCATCGCCCATGTCCCCGAAGACCGCCACGGTGAAGGCCTGATCCTGCCCTTTACCGCCTGGGAAAACATGGTGTTCGGCTATCACCGCGATCCGGCCTACCAAAATGGCCTTCTGATGGACAATGCCGGGATCAAGGAAGAAGCCGCCAAAAAGATGGCGCGTTTCGACGTTCGACCGCCGAACCCGAACCTTGCGGCGCGCAACTTTTCCGGGGGCAACCAGCAAAAGATCGTCCTCGCCCGCGAGATCGAGCGCAACCCGGATATCCTGCTGATCGGCCAACCCACGCGCGGCGTCGATATCGGCGCGATCGAGTTTATCCACCAGCAGATCGTCGCCCTGCGCGATGCGGGCAAGGCAATCCTTCTGGTCTCGGTCGAGCTGGACGAGATCATGTCGCTTTCTGACCGGATCGCGGTGATGTTCGACGGCCTGATCATGGGTGAACGGCTGCCGGCCGAGACCAATCAAACCGAACTGGGCCTGCTGATGGCGGGTGTCACCGAAATGCCGGACAAACCGCTGATCGAGGCGATTGACGAGCAATTGCAGGCCAAAGAAGCACGGAAGGCCGCCAAACTATGACCGCCCCTGTCTTCATCTTGTCCCAAATACCCCTGCCGGAGGCGTCCCGCCGTGCCGCAATCGCCCCGGCTTTCAAGGAAGCGCTCCATGGATAGAATGCCTGCCTGGGCCGACGCGGTCCTTGTTCCTCTGATCTCGATCATCCTTGCCGCGCTGCTTTCGGCCGTGGTCATCCTCGCCATTGGGGAAAACCCGATCACCGCCTTCACGATGATGGTCGACGGCGCGCTGATGAAATCCTCGGGCTGGGGATATACGCTCTATTATACCACCAACTTCACCTTTACCGGGCTGGCCGTGGCCGTCGCCTTTCACGCCCGCATGTTCAACATCGGCGGCGAGGGGCAGGCGATGATCGGCGGGTTGGGCGTGGCGCTTGTCTGCCTGTTCATTCCCTTCCCGCATTGGTCGATTTCGCTGATCTTCACCACGCTCGCGGCCGGGCTGTTTGGTGCGGCCTGGGCCTATATCCCGGCTTATCTACAGGCGAAACGCGGCAGCCATATCGTCATCACCACGATCATGTTCAACTTCATCGCCGCTGCCGTGCTGAACTATGTGCTGGTCAACCAGTTGCGCCCCACCGGCGCGATGGAGCCTGCCACCGCGAACTTCCCGGTTGGCACGCATTTACCGACATTCCAGGCGATGTTCTCGACCGCCGAGACGCCCTTGTTCCGTGGGTCTCCGGCCAATGTCACCTTCTTCATCGCCATCCTCGCCTGTATCGCCGTCTGGTTCCTGATCTGGCGCACCAAGCTAGGGTATGAAATCCGTGCCTTTGGCCATTCCGAGTCGGCGGCAAAATATGCCGGGATTTCACCGGTCAAGATCACCGTGGTTGCTATGCTGATATCCGGTGGGCTCGCCGGAATGATGGCCCTGAACACCACCCAGGGCGAAGCCGAGCGTCTGGTCCTGAACGCCTCGGAGGGGGCCGGTTTTATCGGGATCGCCGTGGCGCTTATGGGGCGTTCGCACCCTTTGGGGGTCTTTCTCGCGGCGCTGCTGTTCGGGTTCTTGTACCAAGGCGGGGCCGAGCTGGCCTTTTGGGCCAACATCCCGCGCGAACTGATCACGGTGATCCAGGCTTTGGTCATCCTGTTTACCGGAGCGTTGGACAACATGGTGCGCATGCCGCTTGAAAAACTGTTTCTGGCGATGCGAAAGGGAGACGCGTGATGGATCTGAACACGATCATTCAGGTGCTCGACAGCACCGTGCGCATGTCCACGCCGCTTTTGCTGGCCTGTCTGGCAGGGCTGTTCTCCGAACGTGCGGGGATCTTTGACATCGGTCTGGAAGGCAAGATGCTGATCGCCGCCTTCTTCTCGGCTGCCATTGCCTATGAATCCGGATCGGCCTGGGTGGGTCTGGGCGCAGGGATCGCCGCGTCGCTGGTGTTTTCAGCCATTCACGGGCTGGCTTCGATCACCTTCCGGGGCAACCAGCTGATCTCGGGGGTGGCATTGAACTTTCTCGCCTCTGGCCTGACGGTGCTGATCGCGCAGGATTGGTACAAACAGGGCGGGCGCACCTTGACCCTGCCAAGCACCGCCAAGTTCGGAGAGCTGGACCTGCCCTTTGCAAATGCGCTTCGTGACGTGCCGGTGGTCGGCCCGATTTATTCAGATCTGATCTCGGGGCATTCAATTCTGGCCTATGCGGCCTTTGCCATGGTGCCACTGACATGGTGGATCCTGTTCCGCACCCGGTTTGGCCTGCGCCTGCGGGCCGTGGGCGAAGCGCCGGACGCCGTGGACACCGCTGGCGTGTCCGTCACCGGGATGCGATTTGCGGCTGTGGCGATCTGTGGCGTGCTTTGCGGCATTGCTGGCGCTTATCTGGCAACTTCGATTCAGTCCAACTTTGGCCGCGAGATGTCGGCTGGCCGGGGCTATATCGCGCTGGCCGCGCTGATCTTTGCCAAGTGGCGGCCGTGGTACGCGCTGGCGGCCTGCCTGCTGTTCGGTCTGCTTCAGGCCATCGCGCTGCGGTTCCAGAACATCGACCTGGGCTTTTTCACCATCCCGGTTCAATTCATGGATGCGCTGCCCTACATCCTGACGGTGGTGATCCTTGCCGGTTTTGTCGGCAAGGCCATTCCGCCCCGCGCTGGAGGCGAGCCTTACGTCAAAGAGCGTTAACCACAGGCAAAGCCGCCTCGCTCAACAAGAAACATGCGCCGCCCCGTTGCCTTTGCTGCTTGGGCGGCGCTAAATGTTTTTATGCAGGTCTACCTCCCCATCGCCGAGGTTTCGGTCAACATTTTCCTCGTGCTCGGCTTGGGCGGCTTGGTCGGAGTGTTGTCTGGCATGTTTGGCGTTGGCGGCGGCTTTCTTTTGACGCCCCTGCTGTTCTTTATCGGCATTCCCCCGGCCGTGGCGGTTGCCACCGGCGCGAACCAGATCGTCGCCTCGTCCTTTTCCGCGGTTCTGGCACATTTCAAACGCCGAACGGTTGATCTGCGAATGGGCACCGTCCTGCTGATCGGAGGCTTGATCGGCGCCACTTTCGGCGTCATGCTGTTCAACTACCTCAAGAAGCTGGGACAGGTCGATTTGCTGGTCAGCCTGTTTTACGTGGTGTTTCTGGGTATCATCGGCGCGCTGATGTTCATCGAAAGCCTGAACTCCCTGCGCAAGTCGCGCCGCGGCATCGTTCCAGCCCGCAAGAAACACAACTGGGTGCATGGGCTGCCGTTCAAGATCCGGTTCCGGACCAGCGGGCTTTATATCTCGGTCATTCCACCGCTTGTGGTGGGGCTCATGGTGGGTGTGCTGGCGGCGATCATGGGCGTCGGGGGTGGCTTTATCATGGTGCCCGCGATGATCTATCTGCTGGGTATGCCCACGAAGGTGGTTGTCGGCACGTCCTTGTTTCAGATCATCTTTGTCGCCGCCTTCACGACCACGCTGCACGCGGCCACAAACTATACCGTCGATATCGTTCTGGCGGTGCTGCTGCTGGTCGGCGGCGTGATCGGGGCGCAGTTCGGGGCGGGCATCGGCGCGCGGATGAAGGCTGAGCAGCTGCGCATTCTTCTGGCCGGTCTGGTACTGCTGGTCTGCGCCAAGCTGGCGCTTGAATTGCTGCTCATGCCCTCTGAACTCTACAGCATTGCGGGGGTCTGAGCATGCCGCGCCTTGCCGCCCTTTTGGTCCTGCTGGTGCTTTGGTCCCTGCCCTTGCGCGCCGAAGAGGTGGTGCTTGGCCTCAGTCAGGACCGCGTATCGATCTCGACCGATTTCGACGGCTCCGACATCCTGATCTTTGGTGCGATCAAGCGCGAAGAGCCGATCCCCGAGGGACCGCCGCTTGAGGTGATCATAGCCATCGCAGGCCCTCTGCAACCGGTGACAGTGCGCCGCAAGGAACACCGTTTCGGCATTTGGGTAAACACGGATTCCGTCGTCGTTGACGCGGCGCCATCGTTTTATGCCGTGGCCACCTCTGGGCCGTGGAACGAAGTGATTTCTAACGTCGAAGACCTGCGCCACAAGATATCAATCCCGCGCGCCATCCGGTCCGTAGGCGCCCCTATGCAGGTACAGGATTCGCAAAGTTTTTCGGCGGCCGTCATTCGCATTCGCGCGGAGGAAGATCTTTACCAGTTGCTCGAAAGCACGGTAGAGGTCAGCCAGTCCACTCTGTTCAACACCTCCATCTCGATGCCCTCCAACCTGACCGAGGGATCGTACCCCACGCGTATCTTTTTGACGCGCGGCGGCAATGTGATTTCCAACTTCGAGACCGTGATCGAAGTGCGCAAGGTCGGGCTGGAACGCTGGCTTTATACCCTGTCGCGGCAGCAGCCGCTGATTTATGGCCTGATGTCGCTGGCCATCGCCATCGCGGCGGGCTGGGGCGCGTCCACTGCCTTTCGCATACTGAGGTCAGGATGAGCCGTCCGTCCCCCGGAACCCGCAAAGCCTATGCGGCCTTTCATGTCTTGCCCACCCGTTGGATGGACAACGATGAATACGGCCACATGAACAACGCCACCTACTTGTCGTTGATCGACACTGCCGTCAGCTTTTGGCAGTTGGGTCAGGGCCTGCAAATCCGCGGCCCCGAGGCGCTGCGCTTTCTGGTTGTCGAGACCGGGGTGCGCTATCACGCAGAGGTCGGCTTTCCCGATGTCATTCACGCCGGTTTGCGGATCGGACATCTGGGCAATTCGTCCCTGCGCTTCGAGGTCGGGCTGTTCCGCAACGACGAGGATACCGCCAGCGCCGAAGGGTTCTTTGCGCAGGTTTTGACCGGCCCGGACGGGCGCCCCACCCCGATCCCCGAGGCCGCGCGGTCGATTTTTGCCGGGTTGCTCAAAAAGGGCTGACCGGCCCCAACGCTAGAAAAAGCTTTGTGGGTCGATGTCGATGGCCAAACGCAGATCCCCGCGCAACTTGATCGGCGCGACCCAGTTGCTGAGCGCGCCCTGCAAAGCCACGCCTTTGGGGGCCTTGACCAACAGGCGCACGCGGTGACGTCCGCGCACCCGGGCGATGGGCGCAGGCGCCGGCCCGTAGACAACCGCGCCAACCCGGCGCAAGGGCGCATCGTTGCGGGCAAGATGGTTGCCCAGATCAAAAACCTGCTGCGGCTCGCCGCCTGACAGGATGATCCCGGCCAACCGCCCATAAGGCGGCATGCCCGCCGCGCGGCGTTCTTCGGCCTCGGCCCGCCAAAAGGCCTCTTCGTCGCCGGCAAGGATAGCGCGGATCACCGGGTGTTCGGGTTGATAGGTCTGCAGCATCGCCACGCCGGGCTTTTCGGCCCGCCCCGCACGCCCCGCCACCTGCCGCATCAGCTGAAATGTCCGTTCCGCCGCCCGCAGGTCCGAGCCTTGCAACCCAAGGTCGGCGTCGATCACGCCCACCAGGGTCAGATGCGGAAAGTTGTGCCCCTTGGCCACCAATTGCGTGCCAATGATGATATCCGACCCGCCCTCGGCGATGGCGACGATCTGTTCCTTGAGTTCGCGTGCCGTCCCGTACAGGTCCGAGGACAGCACCGCGATCCGCGCCTCGGGAAATAGCGCCGTTGCCTCTTCGGCCAGACGTTCGACACCCGGGCCGACGGGGGCCAGACGATCTTCGGCCTCGCAACTTGGGCAGGTGGTCGGGATCGGTGTGCTTTCCCCGCATTGATGACAGACCAGACGTTGCAAAAAGCGGTGTTCCACCATGCGCGCGTCACAATGGGGGCAGCCGATCTGTTGCCCACAGGCCCGGCACAACGTCACCGGCGCATAGCCGCGTCGGTTGAGGAACAGCAACGCCTGCTCTCCGCGCTCCATCCGTTGTTTGACGGCGGTTTCCAGTTGCGCGGAAATCCAGCGGTTCGACGGCAGCTTTTCAGGCCGCATGTCCAGCGCCCGCATCTCGGGCAGGACGGCCTCGCCAAAGCGCGAGGTCAGAACCAGCTTGTCGTATTTGCCCGCCTCGGCATTTGCCCAGCTTTCAAGGCTGGGTGTCGCCGTGGCCAGCACCACCTGCGCCCCAAGGATCGAGGCGCGCAGAACGGCCATGTCGCGGGCGTTGTACAACACGCCCTCTTCCTGCTTGTAAGAGGTGTCATGTTCCTCATCGACCACGATCAAGCCAAGGCGCTGATAGGGCAGGAACAAAGCGGATCGCGCGCCCACCACCAGTTGCGCGTGCCCTTCGGCCACCATCCGCCACGTGCGGCGGCGTTCCGTGATCGTCACGCCCGAGTGCCATTCCGCCGGGCGGGCGCCAAAGCGGGCCTCGACGCGGGCAAGAAATTCAGCCGAAAGCGCAATCTCGGGCAGCAGGACAAGCGCCTGCCGTCCTTGCCGCAATGCTTCGGCGACGGCCTCGAGGTAAACCTCGGTTTTGCCCGATCCGGTAACGCCTTTGAGCAGGGTCGTCGAATAGGTTTCGTTGCGCTGCGCCGCGCGCAGACGTTCGGCTGCGGCGGCCTGATCCGGCGTTAATGTCTTTGAGCCATAATCCGGGTCAAGCAGCGGGAAGGGCGGGTCGCGCGGGCATTCCTCTTCGCGAATTGCGCCGGAAGGCAGCAGTCCCTTGACCACCTGGGGCGTCACCCCGGCGGCCTCGGCCAATTCCTTGAGGGTCAGCGCGAGCCCGCCCATTTCCTGCGCGGCCTCGATCACCCGGCGGCGGGCGTCTGTCAGGCGCGGCGGCTCGCCCTCTCCGATCCGGTAGACCTTGCGCATGGACGGCGGATCGCCCAGCCCCGGTGCGCGGGTCGCAAGGCGCAACATCAGCGACATCGGCGTCAGCGTATAGGCGCCGGATTTTTCAAGAAAGCTGCGCATTTCATCGCGCATGGGCGGCACATCCAAGACCCGGATGACCGAGCGGATTTTTGAACGGTCATAGTCCCCCTGCCCCGGCCCCCACACGACGCCCTGTACCTTGCGCGGGCCAAGCGGCACCTCGACATAGGCGCCAAGGTGGCAGCCGCCCTCGGGTGCCTTGTAATCGAGCAAACGGTCCAGCGGCTGCGCCGTCAGCACCGCCACGAGATCACCTGTCTCGTAATATACAGGGAGGGTCTGCTGTCGATCCGGGGTTTTGTGCGCCATGCAAAAGGGGTAAAGCCGAAGGCAGGAAAGGCCAAGCCATCAAAGGGAGCAAGCCTCATGAAATTCTTTGTCGACACCGCCGAAATCGATGCAATTGCTGAATTGAACGATCTGGGCATGGTGGATGGTGTGACAACCAACCCTTCGCTCATCAAGAAATCCGGGCGTGATATCCTTGAAGTGACCAAAGAGATTTGCGAGCTGGTCTCCGGACCGGTGTCCGCCGAGGTCACCGCTATCGATGCCGATACCATGATTGCCGAGGGCCGTAAGCTGGCCGAAATCGCCGAGAACATCGCCGTCAAGGTTCCGCTGACCTGGGACGGCCTGAAAGCCTGCAAGGTGCTGTCGGGCGAAGGCAAAATGGTCAACGTGACGCTGTGCTTTTCCGCCAATCAGGCGCTGCTGGCGGCCAAGGCTGGCGCGACATTCATCTCGCCCTTCATCGGGCGTCTGGATGACCTGAACGTGGATGGGCTGGAGTTGATTGCGGACATCCGCGAGATTTATGACAACTACGGTTACGAGACGCAGATCCTTGCTGCCTCGATCCGCACGGCGAACCACATGAGCGAATGCGCCAAGATCGGCGCTGACGTGGCCACCGCCCCGCCTGCCGTGATCAAGGCCATGGCGAACCATGTTCTGACCGACAAGGGGCTGGACCAGTTCCTGAAGGATATCAAGGACGCCGGTATCAAGATCGTCTGATGGAATTCGGATCGCCTTAGGCGATCCGATCCCTGCGCTTTGCCTATGGCAAAGCGCATACCGGGGGCGCTGCCCCCGGACCCCCGAGGTATTTTAGGCCCAAAGAAGCAAGGCACGGGTGGCACATGGACACCCGTCTTCATTTTTCGATATTTGGTTCGCCCTGAAGGCCGAGAATTTTCCGGAAGCCTGTCCAATACCCCGGCAAGCGGGGTGGTTCTTTCATCCCAGCCAGAGCCTCGTCTGCCCAAGGGGCCATGGCGCGCATCGCAAAGCCCCGCCCCCACTCCAGATAGGCCTGTGCGTTTTCGGGGCGCAGGCGGCAGGCACTGCCGACCAGTCCAACCAGTGTTTCCGGGGGAGAATACCATTCGTCCTGAATGCCGGTCACCTTCTTTTGCAGGAAAGGGCCGACCATGCGCATCAGGCGTTTGTCAGAAAAGAGCAGCAGCATCTTGCCCATCTCGTCGCGGGTGTAGTGGATGAGCGGCGGGAAGGTGTCAAAAAACACCGCGCGCCCATCGATATAGGCAAAGTTGCGGATCGAGGGGTGAAAGCCGATGCGGGTCTGCGTCCCTTTTGCCCAGTGCCAGAAGGTCGCGATGATCTGGCCAGCGGCCTCCATCATCGCCAGCGTTTCTTCCAGTGTTCCCTGTTGCATCAGCGGGCGCATGAGGCGCTCGGTCGGCAAGGCCTGCTGAACGATCACCGGTATGCGCGTGCCGCCCATGTCCAGCAAATGGAACTCGGTTTCCGGCAGGCCCACACCCGAGGCGTTCAGCGCAACGACATAGTCGTCATGGCAGACCTTCAGGCGGTCCAGCGCGGCCGCATCCGGCAACCCGCGGTAGACCTTGATCACCTTGTCGGAAAAGGGCCCGCTTGCCGGCTGGAAGGGGGCGCAAAAGTAACCCAGCTTGGAAATCGTCTGGCCCTTGGTGGCGGAATCGGCGCGGATCAGGTCTGCCAGCGCAGCGAGGTCTGTCATGGGTCGTCTCCTTTGAAGGGCTCCTTACCCGTTTGACAGATGCCGCGCCACCTCTGCCGTCAACGCCTGCACCTCGGCGTGGGCGGGACCGCGCGGCATTTCCAGCGCGCCAAGTCCCAAGCCCAGCGATTCCGCATAGACCACACGGTTGGCCAGCCCGGATTCGGCAATCTCGGCTTCCATCTTGGCTGCGGCCTGAGCGACATCCGCGCCGAGCCGCGTACCGCTGCGGGTGCGGTTCATCACCAGCAAGGCGTCGCGGTTTTCTCGTTGCGCAAGATCCAGCACGCCTTCGGTCGCCCAAAGATCGACATGGCTAACGGAAATCGGCACAACAACCAAAGCCGCCACCCGCAGTGCTGGACGCAGGTCGCTGTCAGCCTTGGGCGGGGTGTCGACGATCACAAAATCGAAGTTCGCGGTCAGCTTGCGGACCTCGTATGAGATGCCCCATGCCGAGGAAGTCGCAAATTCGAGCCCTTCGACAAGGTCTGGCCGATTTTCGGCGCGGGTCATGAACCAGCGGCCAAGGCTGCCCTGCGGGTCGAGGTCGATGAAGGCAACGGTTTTGCCAAGCGCCCTTAGCCCGACGCCCAAGTTGACGGCCGTGGTGGTCTTGCCCGACCCGCCCTTTTGCTGCGCGATTGTGATAACCTGGCCCGCCATGGACTCGTCCCCCTATAAGGCTGACGCACTTTGCACTTGCAGCATGGCAAAATCCAGCCCCATGGGGCGCACTTAACGCCGCATTAACCAAGGTGAAGACATTCTTGCCCCAAATGAGGAGCCATGGATGTCCCTGCGGGCGCTTTTATCGTGTTTGATTTTGATCTTTTGCGCGACGGTTGCGCAGGCCGGGGCTTGGCCGCGCGAAAAGGGGCATGGCTTTGTCAGCACGGCGGTCCGCCTGTCGTGGCCGCAAAACCTGTCGCATTGGACGTCGCCCAACCCGACCGAGCAGTACTACACCGCCTATCTGGAATATGGCCTGACGGACAAGGTGACACTGGGGTTCGACCTTGGCCGCTCGGTTTCAGGCGATGGCAAGACGGTTGGATTTTTGCAATGGCCGCTGCGCAGTGCCGACAAGGGTCCGAAGATTTCGGCGGCGCTGGGTCTTGGCCGGATCGGAGAGCAGATAGTGCTGCGGCCGGGGTTGTTTATCGGCTGGGGCTTGAACAAGGGCTGGTTGACCATCGATTCTACCGCCGAATACCAGATCGAGAACGCCCTGACCGACTATAAGATGGACATCACCTGGGGGCGCAATCTGGCGCGGGATCGCAAGCTGATCCTTCAGTTGCAAACTGGCAAGCCGGCGGTTGATCCGGCCTTTGTGCGGCTGGCGCCCTCGATCGTGGTTCCGATGGGCAAACGCGCCAAGCTTGAGACAGGCGGGACGCTGGGCCTTGTCGGGGACACGTCGATGGGTCTCAAGATCGGCCTATGGACGGAGTTCTGAAAGCCGCTAGACTGCGCAGATGACGTCCCCAATTCGCCCCACCGACGACGAAGCGCGGCAACTGGCCCGCAATCTGATGCAGACCGCACGGTACGGCGCATTGGCGGTGCTGGACCCGCAAAGCAGGGCGCCGCTGGTCAGCCGGATTGCCGTGGTCCCGGGGCCGGATGGCCTGCCACTGTCCTTGGTATCTGACCTTGCGGCCCATACAGCCGCGCTCAAGGCCGACCCCCGGTGCTCCTTGATGGTCGGCGAGCCCGGCGACAAGGGTGATCCGCTGACCCACCCCCGACTCAGCCTGCAAGGGCGCGCGCGGTTCATCCGCCACGCTGATGCGGAACACGGGGCACTGGCCGCCCATTATTTGACCCTGCAACCGAAGGCGAAACTGTATATCAGTTTTGGTGACTTCGCCCTGATGCGCCTGACCCTGACTGGGGCGTTTCTGAATGGCGGCTTCGGCAAGGCCTTTTTCCTGACCCCGGACGATCTGACATAGCAAATGGCCGGGTCCACCAAAGGTGGCCCGGCCGCGCCGACAAGGATGCCAGCGCCAATTGAACGTCAGCGATCAGATGTCCATACGCACCTTCAGCGTGACATCGCCGCGCATGTTCTCTGGCCATATCACATGGACCTTGTCCTGTGCGCCGCCTTCACGGGTTGACGTATAGGGCATGTAATACTGTGATACGTTGTTGCCATCGCGGGGGCGCGAGCGCGTCACGAGGCTTTCGACCTCCATGGCATAGCCGTTAAAGGGCAGACGGTCGTCGGTATCCACTTCCCAGACCTGGGCGCCACTGGCCTGCGAATGGCGCACCAGCAACGGGTTTTCCGCCCCCGATGTGACGTTGTGATAGGTGTTCCCCGTGAAGAACACGTTCTTCATGCTCTGGAATTCGAGGTTGGCGAACGAGGTGTCCACCCGCTCGGACCGATTGACGGTCGCACCGACACAGCGGAACGTGTTGCCGGAAACATTCATACCGTTGATGTAGTGACCCGTTCCATAGGGCTTGACCACGATATGGCTGAACCACGGCGCCACGTTCGAGGACAGCATCACGTTGTTGGTGATCGACAGACCGGCAAAACCGAAGCCCCCCGAGAAATCAGGCTCGGGCTCGCGTTCATTGGTCCATTCGACAAAGCAGTTGTCGATGTAGTTGCCGGTGATCTGGGCGTTGCAGGCGCGCAGACAAATGATCAGCCCCGCTGTTCGCACACCGTTTGCGCTGGGGTCTCCCTGAAAGAAGTGGTTGCCCGAAATAACCGAATGCGCGCCGCTGATCACCGCAAAATGGCGAAACTGCGAGGCCCGGTTGTTGCGGAGCTTGACGTCATTGGCGTTGGTATTGATCGCAACCGTCTGGCGGTTCTGCGCAAGCACGTCGCCCTCATGGCTGATGAACTGGCAATGGTCGACCAGAAGGCCCTGGCACCCATCACCGGGCGATGTGATGCCGCGCTTGGCCGGACGGTTGAAGACGCAATTGCGGATCACGTTGATCGTCCCCAAGGGCGCCAGCATGATCCCCGAGGCACGTTCACCGCACTGGAATTCCACGTCTTCGATCTCGAACACGTTCAGGCGATCAAAACCGCTGAAATCCAGCAGATACTTGAAACGGGTGAAGGTGTAGGTTTGCGTGCCGACCGCATCGGAAAGGGGCTGCGACAGAGTGATTTCCTGTGCGCCAAGATTGATGTCCTTGACATAGATTTCACGGCCCACGCCCGCGCCTTCGATCAGGCTGCCCTTCTGGATATTGGCGATATTCGTGACGTTGGTCAGCTTCCAGTGATTGCTTGCCGAATAGGTGGCCTGGCTGGTCACCTTGACCTCGTCCCATGCGGTGCTGTCTTCGGCCCGCAACTGGCCATTTCGAATGACGCGGCGCTGCGCATAGGTCGTGCGATTGGGAACCGCACCCTGCACATCAATCGGAGAAGTGACCGAAATCCTGCGCCCGCCCAGATCAAGGCTTTCGTGGTCGGCATTGTTCATCAAGGACTGAACCGCCTTCTTGAACGCCAGTTCCTCATCACCGCCAAAGGCATCAATATAGGTGGGCAGTTCAAAATCCTTGGTCAGGGAAAGGATCGCGGTCGTCGGCATGGTGACCTTGCCTTCGAACTGGATGCGATTGCTGATCTCGACCGAAGTTCCAAGGAAATAGGTACCAGAAGGGACAAATACCCGGCGGCCGTCCGCTGCAGCGTCGGCAGCTTCAAAAGCCGCGCTGTCATCGGTCGTTCCGTCACCCTTCGCACCAAAATCGCGCACGTCCACGACGCTGATCAAGTCACGCAGAAAAACCGAGGTGACGTCTTCAATCACAATGTCATCGATACGGACTACACCGCCGCTGACGCCGGTCAGATCCAGACCGAAATGGCCATAGACCGCGTTCGGCCCCCAAGCCATATCTACACCGCCGCGCGCTCCGGTGCCGACGATGGCACTTACCTCGACAACCTCGCCATAGGTGGTCAGCGTGGTCGAAGGACCAGTGGTGGTGACACCGCCGATCTGGTTTTCATTGGCATCACCCGGCCAACCGGCGATGCGCACGCTGGGCAGCGCGCCTGCAACCGCCTTGAGTCGAACGGTGATTTGCAGGTAACAGCCCGGAAACAGAGGCGTCTGCCCCATAAAGCGCAGCCGCTGTGTGCTGTCGGTCTTCTGGATTTCCAGACACCCTGCAAAATCCTGATCGGCGGGCACGAAGGCCGCTGTCGGCAGATTGGCATAAGTGGCCGAGCCGGGCGTGCCATCACCCCGCGAAAACAGCCCCAGATTATCCGCTGCAAAAGCCGGGGGCATAAAAACCACACCGTCGGTAATCGCCTTGTTCATCGAGATCCCTTTCCACGCAAGAGGCATCGCGCCTCGGTTGGACAAGGGAAATATCAACGGGGTCTTAACGGCCTCCGACACCACCGTGCGGTGGGTGTTGCGACGGCCTCGGCCTCAGGCGTTGACCTCTGGGGCGGGCAAGATCTGCACGCCGTCGATACGCCAACCGTCCTCATATTCGCCCATGCGGTAATCCAGAACATAGGTGCGCCCGGCGCCATCTTGGACGATGACTTTTTGCCAAAGTGCGCCACCGATGTCCCTCAGATCGCCAAAGCGCAGATCCTCGGGACGCCAGACCATGGGATAGCCGTTCCGAACCATCGCGCCGAAATTCTCGGGCGTGCGGAACATATTTTGAATGCCCGGACCGGCAAATTCGAAAGCCGCACCAAAATCGTCTTGCTGGAATGCGTCGATCTGACTGCGGATCGTGTTTTCAATCCCTGCATTCGGAGCTTGCACCTCCTGCGCCCAAACTGCCCCGGACAAAAACGCCGCCAAAGCACTTGCCATCATCAAACTGCGCATTTGATCACCTCCACGATCGCACCCTTTCAGAATTCAGTTAGCGCCGATTGCCGTCTGGTCAAAACAAGCTGCGGCAATTGAGAATGTGTAAAGGCTCTGCGTGTACAAACAGCCTGTCCCGCGCTGCCCGGACCAATGATCGCCAACAACAACAGGACCACGCAACATGCCAAGGGCATATCCGAAGTACCCCTATGTCGAGACCATGGCCGCCGGTCTGTCAGAAAATGAAATCGTGCAAGCGATTGATGACATGCTGTCGCAAAACCCCACCCTGTCGCTGCGCGATGGCGGCCCTTTGGACAAACTTTGCCGCGCATTGAACGTGGATGTGGAGTATTCGGATTCACCCAATGAAATCCTGCTGGATGTACCGCTGGACCGTCACGCTGTCATCTGGTTACCCAAGCGCGGGAAACCTCGCCATGACCGAATGACGCTGGCCACCGGGATCGGCCACTGGTTGCTTCATGTGCCGATCACCCGCGAAGCGCATCCGCGCAACGGTATTCAGGCGCTCTATACCCCCAGCGACAAGACGGCATTACGCGAGGCACGGCTTTTCGCCTTCGATCTTCTCATGCCAGCGGAATCCTTCACGACGCTTTGGTACGAGGGGCGCGCCCAACTTGTCGCCGAAACCTTGAATGTGCCAACCCAAGCTGTCTATGACCGGGCAAAATGGCTGGACCTGACCGCAACAGCAGAAATCGCCCCCCCGGACGAACCGGAAGACGTGGTCATTCCCGCGGAAACCGTTGCCCCAGCCAGCAAGGGCGAAACGCCCATGCCTCCTTCAGCGGGAGGATATGCACGCCGGATCGGCTCTTAGAGCCTTCCCGGCGCGACGAAGCAAGTCAGCCCAACTCGCCAGAAAGACCCTTTTCGATCAGATCAACCGTTTCCGTCACGCCGTAAAGCGCGATAAACCCGCCGAAACGGGGCCCTTGGCTTTGGCCCAAAAGGACTTCGTAAAGCGCCTTGAACCAGTCGCGAAGCGGATCGAACCCGTGCTCTTTGCCCACCGCAAAGACCACGGTCTGCAAGGATTCATCATCCTTCTGACCATCATAAGCTCGCAGGCGCGCAGCCAGATCTTCCATCGCCGCACGCTCTTTTTCATCCGGGGCGCGGAAGGTCTTGGTCGGCTTGACGAAATCTTCGTAGTATTTCACCGCATAGCCCGCCGCCGCATCAAGATCGGGATTGGCCTCGGGGGTCGCGTCGGGCGCATAGCGGCGGATAAAGCCCCACATCGCCTCTTTGTCATGCGCCCCGGCCGCACTTGCCAGATTGAGCAACATCGAGAAGGGCACAACCATTTTGGACTCGGGCACATCGCCGGAATGAATGTGCCAGACCGGGTTGTTCAACCGCGCTTTCGCGTCTTGCGTCACATAGGCCCGCAACTGCTGGTGGTATTCGTCCATCGCCTTCGGGATGACATCGAAATACAGCCGCTTTGCCGTCTTGGGCTTTTGAAACATGAAATAGGACAGCGACTCGGTGCTGGCGTAGGTCAGCCATTCATCGATCGAGATCCCGTTGCCGCTGGACTTCGAGATTTTTTGCCCCTGATCGTCGAGGAACAATTCATAGGTGAAATGCTCGGGCGGACGCATGCCCAGAACCCGGCAAATCCCGTCATAGATCGGCGTATTGGTGCTGTGGTCCTTGCCGTACATCTCGAAATCGACGCCCAGCGCGGCCCATCGTGCACCGAAGTCCGGCTTCCATTGCAACTTGACGTTGCCGCCTGTCACTGGCAGCGTCCACTCCTTGCCATCCTCATCGTCAAAGGTGATCTCGCCCTTGGCGGCATCGACATTCTTCATCGGCACATAGAGCACCCGCCCGGTCTCCGGGTGGATCGGCAGAAAGATCGAATATGTCTGGCGACGTTCTTCGCGCAGCGATTTCAGCATGATCGCCATGACATCGTCGTAACGTTCGGCAGCGCGCAAAAGCACTTCGTCAAACTGGCCGCTGCGATAGAACTCGGTTGCCGAATAGAACTCGTATTCAAACCCGAAGGTATCCAGAAACCGGCGCAACATGGCGTTGTTGTGATCGCCAAAGCTGTCGTGCGTACCAAAGGGATCGGGCACCGAGGTCAGCGGTTTTTGCAGGTTCTCCTGCAACATCTCTTGGTTCGGCAAGTTGCCGGGCACCTTGCGCATCCCGTCCAGGTCATCCGAAAAACAGATCAACCGAGTCGGAATATCGCTGAGCAGTTCAAAAGCCTTGCGGATCATTGTCGTGCGCGCCACCTCACCAAAGGTGCCGATATGCGGCAGGCCCGAGGGGCCATAGCCTGTCTCGAAAAGCACGTAACCCTTTTCAGGCGGGGCTTTTTCATAGCGTTTCAGGATCCGGCGAGCCTCTTCAAAGGGCCACGCCTTCGAGCTCATTGCCACGTCGCGCATCTCGGACATCTGAAACACTCCATTTGGGATATCAGCGCGCTTCCTATTGCGGCTGCGGCCCGCCGTCAATAAATTGTGCCGCAACGCCGCATTTGCCTGAAAGGCCAAAGCCATGACCGACACCGCACATCCCCTCAGCCCTCAGGACAGCCTCGTCGCCCTGATGATCGCTGTTTCAGCCTCGGATGAAAACGTCCGCACCGCCGAGTTGGTGAAGATTGACGGCGCGGTGAACAACCTGCCGATCTTTGCAGAGTATGACGCCGACCGGGTTCAGGTCATGTCAGCGCTGGTCTTCGACCTGTTCGAGCAAGAGGATGGCCTGGACGCGTTGTTCGGTCTTTTGCGCGACCATCTTCCCGAACGCTTTTACGAAACAGCCTACGCGCTGGCCTGCGATGTCGCGGCAGCGGATGGCACCCTGAAAGAAGCCGAATTGCGCCTGCTTGAAGAAATCCGCTATGAGCTGAATATCGACCGTCTTCATGCCGCTGCGATTGAACGCGGCGCAAGGGCTCGACATCTTCCGGCCTGATTTGCCATAAATCAGACCGTCGCAATTCAAATGTTATGGAAAAAACGATGTGGGTCAGGATTCCCTGACTGACCCATTAACTTTGGTATTGTATAACCAAAGCAGGCATTTAACGCCCAGCTTCAATAGTCTTTTTTTTCGGGGACCAGAATGAAACGGATTGTCTTTACGTCGCTCAGCACGATTTTGCTTTGCCTGCTGCCCATTCTTGGCGCTGCCGCGCCACTTGTCGCCAAGGTTAATGTTTCATCTCAAACGATGACAGTGCTTTACAACGGCGAGGTCGCTTATCGCTGGCCCGTATCCACCGCACGCAAAGGCAAATGGACCCCGCGGGGCGCCTGGTCGGCGAAATGGCTGTCGCGCCATCACAAATCCAGCCTCTACAACAATGCGCCGATGCCCTTTGCGATTTTTTTCAATGGCAATTACGCGATCCACGGCACGAACCAAATCAATCGCCTTGGCAGGCCCGCGTCGGCGGGCTGTGTGCGCCTGCACCCCGATCATGCCGCCCGTCTGTTTGAGCTGACCCAAAGGGTCGGCAAGCAGAACATGCGCGTGGTCATTGAAAACTGAGCGATAAGGTCAGGCGCTGTACAGAACGCCCCAGCGTTCTATCAGCGCCTGTTGCAACACTTTCGCCCGCCGGTTCCATGAAGCGCCGCCTTCTGGGCGTTCTCGTTCGGCGATGCTCAGCTTGGCGCGTTGTTCAAGATTGGCGGCAAAAATCGCAAAGACCAACTCTGTTCCATCCGGAAGATCGATAAAACCAGCCAGCCCGCTGACAAAGTTCAACGTGCCTGTCTTGGCCCGAACATGCAGAGGGTGATCCTTGATCAGCCGCCCCCTTTCATCCAGCATCTTGAAGGGCTTGAGCAGTTCCTTCAGCCCCGTGGTCTTCCGAAGAGCGCTTAACGCCGTCATCATGTCAGGTGCGCTGATCCGGCTCCGCTCGCCCAGGCCTGAGTGATCCACAAAGGCTATGCTGGTCAGGGCGAACCGCTCCTTTGCCCATGCGTTCATGACTGCCGCCGAACTTGGCAGATCTTTCGGGGTTTTTCCGGTTCGCGCCGCAGTGGCGGACAGGCCGACGACCTCGGCCGTCAGATTGGTCGACCATTTCAACATATCGCGCAGAATAACCCTGAGGGGGGCGCTTTCATGACGGGTCAACTCGGTGCCATCAGGCAGGCTTTCTATCGGAACCGGTTGTGTCAGTTTAATGCCCTGCGCAGCCGCAAAAGTCTGAAAGACCTCGCCTGCATAAAGCTCTGGTTTGCGGACCGGCAGCCAGCGCGCGCCACTTTCGCCCAAGGCGCCCTTGGCCACAGTCCATTCGTCCCGCCCCGGCATATCTTCATAGGTGTAGACCGGCAATGAGCGCGGCACGACACCCATCCGGGCAAAGTGAACATCAGGCCGATGGGTCTCGGATCGGCCCTGCATCGTCACCTTGTACGCGTTTCCGGCCCGCCGCCATTCGAAATGGACCCGGTTGAAATTCAGATTAAGCCCTGACACCGCAGGGCTGTAACCGACATGGTCAGGTTGTTCTTTGGAGATCCGCGCCGCAAACGGCAGAGCCCCACCCCAAACCTTGAAGTCTCCACGAACCTCTTGGATTCCCGCATCTTTCAGCAAGGCTGCCAACTTGGAAAGCCCGTCGGTATCCAATGTCGGATCGCCGCCGCCGGCCAGAATCAGATCGCCTTGAACCACGCCATCAGTGACCTCACCGGTTGCAATCAGGCGGGTGACAAAATGATGCCCCGGTCCCAAAGCCTCAAGCGCGTAGGCTGCGGTCAGCGCCTTTGCAACGCTTGCCGGCGGTTGCCCCAGAACCGGCTCATGAGCTTCCAGAATGAATCCCGTTTCCACATTTGCCACGCAAAACGCCACAGCGCCGCCCAGATTGGCGCGCTCGATCAACGCTTCGGCAGGCTTTTGAAGTTTCTTGAGGAAGTCACCCCCACGCGCAATCGGACGCAGCGAGGTCAACGGCGCTTCGGCCCATGTCGGTGATGCTCCGAAGGCTCCGGAAGCCAGCGCAGCGCCTAGAAAATAGCGTCTGGAAATACGTTTCGTCATGTCGCGATCTAAGCCGAACTGAAGGGCGTGAGCAAGCGCTGTCCCTTCTTCATGTGTTCACATTTTCTATAAGGCATTGGTGTTTTCGCGGTCTTCCGCTCAAAGTCGACCGGACGGTTCATCGTTTCCAATTCCCTGTTTGCCGGATCGCCGTCGAACTATGCGGCTTCATGGGAATATTGATGAAACACCAGCAAGGTGGCTCCGATTTCCCGAGCAATTTCGAGGCCCGCCCCGGCAGTCGATTGCCCCGGAATATCCGCGCCGCAACCGAACTGCGCGCCGCAAGCCGGGCATCGGGGCGCGCGAGAACCCCAACGGGAACGCGCTTCATGATCTGTTTCCAATCCTGCCAACGATGGAATTGCGCCAGATTGTCTGCTCCCATGAGCCACACGAAACGAACACCCGGCCAGTGCGCCTGAATCTCGGCGATTGTCCGCGCGGTGTAGCGGGTGCCGATGCGATTTTCGAAGTCGCTGACCACGATCTGCGGATGATCGACAAGATCACGGGCCGCCTGCAACCGCCGCTCAAACGCAGCGGGGGCATCGGGTTTGAGCGGGTTGCCCGGGCTGACCAGCCAAAGGACCCGATCCAGACCAAATCGTTTGAGCGCCTCTTTCGACAGGTGCAAATGCCCGGCATGTGGTGGGTCAAAAGACCCTCCAAGCAGACCGACCTTCTGGCCCGACCTTAATAAAATGCCGTCCTCAGCCCGCATAATGCAACGCCCCCCTTGAAGCGCCCGCAGCCGTCAGGTGCGCCAGATGTCAGGGATAGGCCAGTCCCAAGCCCACATCAAGAACCCCGACGCGGTGGAAAACAGGTGGCTACACTTCACTTGCCCAAAAGGTCTTCTGCCTGATCACCTCCGGGGCGCCTAGAACTCGTCCCAGATGCCACCAGTTGTTCCGGTGGCCTTGGGCACGTCCATTGGCAAAGGCGGCGACTGCGGAGTGATTGGAACAGCCTCGCTGCCATCCCAGCCCAGATCCGAAGTGTCAGCATGCGCCGAGAACACGACAGAGTTGACGTTGGCGCTTTTGCTTTGCAAATCACCTCCATCGCCAAAACTCGAAACGAGTTTGCGCAAGTCCGCCGCCTTGCTCTGAAGCGCCCGGCCCGCCGTGGCACTTTCGCCGACCATGGCCGCGTTTTGCTGCGTCACCTGATCCAACATGGTGATGCCATTGTTGATCTCAGCAAGGCCAGACGCCTGTTGCGAGGCACCCGCCGCGATGTCCTGTACGCTTTCAGAAACCTGCACCACTTCGTGCAAAATCTGCTCGATGGAGTTCCCCATTTCCGAGACCAGTTTGACGCCGTTGCTGACGCTATCGTTTGATGTCACGATCAGGTTTCGGATTTCCGCGGCACTGTCCGAAGAGCGCTGCGCAAGGGCCCGCACTTCGGATGCAACAACTGCAAAGCCGCGCCCAACCTCACCGGCCCGCGCCGCTTCGACACCGGCGTTCAGCGCAAGCAGGTTGGTCTGAAAAGCGATGTCCTCCATCACCTGAATGATCTGGCTGATCTGCTTCGATGACGTCTCGATCGCGCCCATGGCCCGCACGGCGCGATTACGAACCTCTTCTCCGCGCTCGGCCTGATCGCGGGCAACCGAAATCGCCGAGACGATTTGCTTTGCGCCGTCGGCTGTCGATGTCACGCTGGACGTGATCTGTTCCATGGCCGCCGCAGTCTGCTCCAGCGTGGCCGCCTGATTTTCTGTGCGCTGCGACAGGTTGTCAGCGCCGTCGCTCAGCACCTGCGCGTCAATGTCGATGGACTCGGCGCTGGTCCGCAACTCATTGATGACAACAGCCAGCGCCGTCACCGTATCGTTGAAGTTGACGCGCAGCAGCTCGTATTCTTCACCCAACTCTTCACGGATGTGGCAGTCCAGTTTGCCATTCGACAGCTGATTCAACCCGCCGCTCAGGCGCGCCATGACGTCCGCTTGGTGCGCGGCGCGTTTTTCTCGCTCTACGACCGCCGCATTGCCGTCGGCCAAATCGGCCTTGAAATGGTTCAGCGCGCGGGCGATGTCGCCGATCTCATCACCGGTTTTCGTCTGAAGAACCTCGCTGTGATAGTCGCCATCGGAAATCCGTTTCACGCTTGACGACAGATCTGCAATCCGGCGCGTCAAAAGCCGGGCAACGACGAACGCCACGGTCAGCACCATCAACAAGACCACGGCCACCTGAAGCAGCGTGGTTATTAGAAGTCCACGCTCGACTGCCAGTGCTTCGTCCTGATCCTGTTCCAGCAGCAGATGCCAATTGGTCCCGCCAGCGTCAAAAGTCTCTGCCCAGGCCAAAGCCGCGTTGCCAGTCAGTCCAGTGGTCTGCAACTCCGAAAACGGCTCATTGCCCTTCGCGGCGCGAATGTGCGGCAGATCGGGAAGTTGATCTAGAATTCCATGGCCGCCCTCGAATCGGGACGCGGTCAAAGCCCGCCCATCTTCGTTGATGGCAAAGACTTGCCCGGTCTTTCCCAGGACAGCCGAAGCCGAAAGGATATCAACCAATTCAATGACGCTCGTCTGAAGCGCGACCACACCAATAACCTGACCAAAGTCGCCAAAGATCGGTGCCGCAACAAATTTCGCCGCAGCACCTCCGCTGGGCGCATAGGCCGCAAAATCCGAAAAGAAAATCTCGCCCGGTTTGGCCGAAATCGCTTTACGATAGACTTCGCCCAGACCGCTGCCGGCATTTGGACCGGAAACAAAGTTCGTCGCGAAATCCGCCTCTTTGAAAACGGTATAGACAAGATTGCCCTGCGTATCGAACAGGAACAGGTCATAGTAACCATGTCCGCGCTGAAAGTTTCGGAAATGTTCGTGAAAGCGAGCATGTTGCTGAGACCAGCGCGACGAATCCTTCGCGCGCATCAGCTCGTCTTTCTTACCGGCCGAATTCGGATTTTCGGTGACATAAAGTCGGGTCAGATCGGCCGAAGCCTGCGCCCCAAGTGCGCCCCAACCGCTCGCAAATCCGTCCAAAGCGTCTTTCACCGTCAAGTCTGTCGATAGCAGTTTGATATCAAGGCTGACGTCGTCAAGCCATTTTACAATGGCGTGTTCATCGGATTCGAGAAGGGCCGAAAATGTCTGGTTCCGCCGATTTTGCAGAGCATCGTTTGCCTGTACGTAACTGAAATAAGAAACGCCTAGCATGATCAACACAGTAGGGAACGCTATCAGGATCGGCAGCTTCCATTTCAGCGTGAGTCGCTTCCACGGATTACGCTTATAGTTCGATTTCGGCTGGGTCATCTCGGTTTCTCCGGTCGACAGTCGCATCTTCGGCTGGATCTTCTGCCCGCCGTGACCACAGACATGACTCGAACATCTTTAGATCAAATTAATTGCAAACCGTGCGCATCTCGGGACGTACCAGCTCACAGGTCCGCCCATTGCATATCCATTACAATCACTTAGATGAAATTCTGTCGACCTGCGCGTTCCAAACCATTGCAGATGACATCCCCAATGCGCCTGCGATTTTTGAAAGCAACGTTCAGAAACGCCCTGATTGCACCGCCCCGCACAACAGGCTACTCCCCTGTGCAACTCAACAGGTACTCGAAGCGGAGCGGATCATGGCCTCTTATCAGTATGTCTACCACATGGACGGCGTCTCCAAGACCTATCCGGGCGGCAAAAAATGTTTTGAAAACATCCGCCTCTCATTCCTGCCGGGCGTCAAGATCGGTGTCGTCGGCGTCAACGGCGCCGGTAAATCGACCCTCATGCGGATCATGGCGGGAATCGACAAGGATTTCACCGGCGAGGCATGGGCCGCCGAGGGCGCTCGCGTTGGCTATCTCCCGCAGGAACCCAAGCTGGACGAAACCCTGAACGTGCGCGAAAACGTCATGCTGGGCGTCGCCGAAAAGAAAGCCAAGCTCGACAAATACAACGAACTGGCGATGAACTACTCGGACGAAACCGCCGACGAAATGGCCCGCCTGCAAGACGAGATCGACGCCGAGAACCTTTGGGATCTCGACAGCCAGATCGACGTCGCCATGGAGGCCCTGCGCTGCCCCGACGACAACGCCGATGTGACCACGCTTTCGGGCGGCGAAGCGCGCCGTGTTGCGCTGTGCAAGCTGCTGCTGGAAGCGCCGGAAATGCTGCTTCTCGACGAACCGACCAACCACCTCGACGCCGAAACCATCGCATGGCTGCAAAACCACCTGATCGAGTACAAGGGTACGATCCTGATCATCACCCACGACCGTTATTTCCTAGATGATATCACCAGCTGGATTCTTGAACTCGACCGCGGCCGCGGTATCCCCTACGAGGGCAATTATTCTGCGTGGCTGGAACAAAAGGCCAAGCGGCTCGAACAAGAAGCGCGGGAGGACAAGTCCAAGCAAAAGACGCTGGAACGCGAATTGGAATGGATGCGTCAGGGTGCAAAGGCCCGTCAGGCGAAATCCAAGGCCCGGATCAGCGCCTATAACGATCTTGCCAACCAGTCCGAACGCGAAAAGCTGTCGCGCGCTCAGATCATCATTCCGAACGGCCAGCGCCTTGGTAACAAGGTGATCGAGGTGGATCACCTGAACAAAGCCATGGGTGACAAGCTGCTGATCGAAGACCTGTCCTTCAGCCTGCCCCCCGGCGGCATCGTCGGCGTGATCGGCCCCAACGGCGCTGGTAAATCGACGCTATTCAAGATGCTGACCGGCAACGAGAAACCCGACGCTGGAAGTATCGAATACGGTGACACCGTTCAGCTCGCCTACGTTGACCAGTCCCGCGACGACCTGAAAGCGACCGACACAGTCTGGGAAGCGATCACCGGCGGCGCAGAGCTGATCAAACTGGGCGACGCCGAGATGAACTCCCGCGCCTACTGCTCGGCTTTCAATTTCAAAGGTGGCGACCAGCAGAAAAAGGTCGGCTCGCTGTCGGGCGGTGAACGCAACCGCGTCCACATGGCGCGCCTGCTGAAAGAGGGCGGCAACGTGCTGCTGCTGGACGAACCGACCAACGACCTTGACGTCGAAACCCTGCGCGCGCTCGAAGACGCTCTAGTGGATTTCGCCGGCTGCGCCGTGGTCATCTCGCACGACCGCTTTTTCCTTGATCGGATCTGCACGCATATCCTGGCCTTCGAAGGCGAGGCGCATGTGGAATGGTTCGAAGGCGGCTTTACCGAATACGAAGAAGACAAAAAGCGCCGTCTGGGGGCCGATGCCCTTGAACCCAAACGGGTGAAGTTCAAGAAATTCGTGCGTTGAAATTCAGATGGGCAGTACAGCAAAGTACCTGCCCATCTTTTTATGCGTCGTTTCGATTGCAGGCGTATTTGGTGTCGCCAGCTCGATATTCCGCTACCAAACGGCTTTCAAGGCAATGGTCGTCGTTGCAACCTTGACGTTCGGCCTGTTCATCGCCGGACAGTATGCCCGCGGAGAAAGCCGAATTTCGGTTGCGACAACCCGCACTTGAGGTCCGGAACTCCTGACTACCCCGATGCGTTAACCTCATGCATGATCAACGGCAGGAGGACGACAAAATGACCGCCAAGCACCCTAACCCCGCCCCGGACGCACCGCGTCTGCCCGAGCCTGCCCCGCGCCCGATCAAGACGTATCGCTTCACCGATTGGGCCGCGCTGTAATTCGCCTGTCGATTGCAAACCTCTTGAAACGAATCTCATTCGCTGCCATATAGCGGGCTGCTACGTTACCACTATCGCCTACCTGTCTCCCTAATCCGGCTACAGCGCTACCGATCTTGCTCTGACTACGCCGGGCCGCTGCAAATCCGCGAGCGGCAAATACTCTAGGAGACCACGGATATGGCTACTGGCACCGTGAAATGGTTCAACACCACCAAAGGCTACGGCTTCATTGCACCCGACGATGGCGGCAAGGACATTTTTGTCCACATCTCCGCTGTTGAGCGTTCGGGCCTGACCGGCCTTCAGGACAACCAAAAAGTGACTTTCGAGCTGCAGTCCGGTCGCGACGGCCGCGAAAGCGCTTCGGATATCGAACTGGCCTAAGCCTGTTTCGGGGTGGGCCAGTCGGCCCACTCCACCCAGACCGCCCCTCAGATGAGCAGCGCGGTCACATACATCCCCAAAGCAAATACCGTATGGGCCACGAGCCCCATCATCCGTCCGCGCCACGGATCGTCCGTCTTGGACAAGGCCCAGCCCAGCCCCATACCCGGATGAAGCAGGAACCAACCTGCGGCGATTGTAATGATCCCAAAGATCCAGACAGGCAGGAACGTCGGCGCAGAGACCCAGCCCATTCCCATGAACATCACAAAGATCACCCCGTACAGGATGCCGACGCCATAATGCAGCGCCCATCCGATGGCGGTTTCTGCGACCACAGGTTCGACCACGCCAATGTCATCGTGAAAAACCACGCCGCGTGGCAGGTGCCCTGTCCAACGGCCCACATTGCCCCAGTTCGGCAACGGTTGGCCAAAGGCCTTGTTCAAAATCAAAGCCCATATATCCATCGCCACCGTGCCACCGATTCCGATCAGCACGCCAGCCCCCAACAATCCCATCTGCATCACTCCTTGTTCGCCCCACGACCCTGCCCCAGACACCGGGCGCGCGCAATCCGGCGGGCACATCTTCGCGAAATGCGTGACAAACCTTTTGGATTTCCCTTCGGTGCCCCGGGGTTAAGAAGTCCACTCACCCCGCCGGAACACCGGCACCCGCGAGCCATCGGATTTGATCCCGTCGATGTCCGTTTCCGCGCCGCCGATCATCCAGTCGACATGGATCATCGAACTGTTGCCGCCCTGCGCCTTGACCTGATTTTCGGTGAGCGATGCGCCGTCCAGGAAACACTTCGAATAGCACTGACCAAGCGCGATATGGCAGGCGGCATTTTCATCAAACAAGGTGTTGTAGAACAGCAGCCCCGACTGCGAAATCGGCGAGGAATGCGGCACAAGAGCAACCTCGCCCAAACGGCGCGCGCCTTCGTCGGTATCCAGAAGTTTGAGCAACACCTGCTCTCCTTTCGACGCCCGCGCCTCGGTGATCCTGCCGCCCTCAAAGCGCACTTCGATGTCATCGATCAGACTGCCCTGATGCGACAAGGGTTTGGTCGAACGGACATAGCCGTTTACCTTGGCGGCGTGGGGTGTGGTAAAGACCTCTTCGGTGGGCATGTTGGGGTTACACAGTACCCCGTTCTGCGCAGTCGAGGCACCGCCGTGCCACTCATGCCCGTCAGCCAGCCCCACCGTCAGATCGGTCCCCGGTCCGGTAAAGTGCAGCGCGTCGAACCGCTGGTCATTGAGCCATTCCGTCCGGGTGCGAAGCAACGCATTATGGGCCTTCCACTCGGCCACAGGATCATCGCCCACAACGCGCGAGGCGGCAAAGATCGCCTCGGCAAGATTGGCCACCGCCGCATCCTCGGGCAAGTCAGGGAACATACGTTTCGCCCAAGAGGCCGTCGGGTAGCTCAGGATCGTCCAGTTGATCTTGAAGTTGGCGATATGCTCTAGCGCGGGACGGTAGGCAATGGAATTGGCCTTGCCCGCACGGGCGACCTTTTCCGGGTCTTCGTCGGCCAAAAGCATGGGATCGTCGCCGACAATCGCCATCCGCGCGGCGCCGCCTTCAAAGGCCTTGGCCATTCCGTCCAGAACCCAGTTCGGCGCCTTGTCAAAGCTGGCATCATGCGCGTTGCGATAGCGCGCCAGCGTCAATTCCTCGTCGGAAAAGATCGGTGTCACCACCCCGGCCCCGGCCCGATAGGCCGCCGCCGCAATGCGGCGCACCAAGGGCAGAGCCGCAACAGGGGCTGTCAGGACCAGATCCTGTCCCTCCTGCAAGTTCAGACCAGTTGTAATGGCCACCTCAGCAAGGCGGTCGAGGGCTCGGGGATCAATGATATCTTTTGTCATGCCGACATGCTGGCAGCAGATCCAGGAAATGAAAAGAGCCGTTGCGCAGCTTCGCGCACCCTTCACGTGATCTCGAAGAAAGAAATCTCGACGCTCAGCGCCTTGCGACCACCGATGCCGACAAAGAGACTGCGGTTCACCCAGTCATAACGTGGATCGCCGCTTTCAAGGCGGCAATGGGTGCGCATGTAATATTCGCTGGGCGAGACATCTTCGCCCGCCGCAACACGCGCCATCACCTCGGGCGGTCCGTGGCGCAGGCCATAGTTCTTGACCTCGATGATCGCGCCATCATGGGTGCGGATGCCATATCGCGTGTCCAATTCGGCCAGACCATCGGCAAAAATCGTCTGCCAATCGGCGCCCAGGTTCATCACCTCGCCGCGCAGTCGCGGGCCGTCGACCGTTCCACCGATGATCGGGACGATGCGCCTTTGGCCCGCCCTGCCCGGCCCCATCTCCATGATTGGGGCAAGATTGGCGGTCAGATCGAAAACATGGGACAGCTTAGGAGCGTCGAATTGCATCACATCACCTAAAGGATTTCGCGGTTTCAGGAAGCCAGAGCGCGAGGTCGGGCAGAAGGAAAACAAGCACGATCAACAGGATCTGCCCCGCCACAAAAGGCAACACCCCGGCATAGATCGCCGACAGCGAGACATCTGGCGCCATTCCCTTGATGACAAAGACGTTCATCCCGATGGGCGGCGTGATCAAGCCCAATTCGGCCACCATTACGACAATCACTCCGAACCAGACCGGGTCAAAGCCAAGCCCCGTCACGATCGGGAAAAAGATCGGAACGGTCAGCAGGATCATCGCCAGTGCGTCCAGAAAACAACCCAGCACAAGGTAGATCAGCAGTATGATCGCCATGATCGCCATCGGCGTCATATCAAGCCCCGAGACAAATCCGCCCAGCGCCCCGGCCAGCCCAGAGAAAATCGTAAGGTTGTTCAGGGTCAAGGCGCCGATTAGCACGGTAAAGATCATGGCACTGGTCTGAACCGTCTCCAACAGTGCGTCTTTCAGCGTTGGCAGGGTCAGCCGCCCGCGCATGGCCGCGATCCCAATGGCCCCAACGGCGCCGATCCCGGCCGCTTCGGTCGGGGTGAATACGCCAAAATAGATGCCCCCGATGACGATGACAAACAGCAACAAGATCGCCCAGGTCCGTCCAAGTGCCGCCAGCTTTTCCGCCATGGAATGTTTGGGGCCCGCCGGGCCAAGCTCTGCGTTCCAGCGGGTCACGATGGCGATCACCAGCATGAAAACCAGCACCGTCAATAGGCCCGGCAAGACCCCCGCGATAAACAGATCTCCGATCGAAGTCTCGGTCAGGATTCCGTAGAGCACAAGGATCACCGACGGCGGGATCAGAATGCCGATCACCCCGCCCGAGGCAACCGCCCCGGTGGCAAGACTATCGGCATAGCCAAGGCGTTTCATCTCCGGCAGAGCGACCTTCGACATGGTCGCGGCCGTTGCCAGCGATGACCCGCAAATCGCGGAAAAGGCTCCGCAGGCGCCAATCGTCGCAATGGCCAGACCGCCTCGAAAGGTGCCAAGCCACGCGTTGAAGACATCATAGAGTTCCCGGCTGAGGCCAGAGCGCGCCGCCACCGCACCCATCAGGACGAAGAGCGGTACGATGGACAAATCATAAGTGACCGTCGTCTCGTAAACGGTTGTTGCAAAAAGCGCGATCGAGGGGTTCAACCCGATGATTGCCGCCGTCCCCGCCAGACCGGCAAGTGCCATGGCAAAACCGATGGGCACCGTCAACACCAGCATCACGAAGAGGCCAGCAAAAGCCATCAGGCCAATGGAAATTCCCATGTCCTAAAACTCGCTTCTGCCGGCCTGAGGGCGCAGGATCAAAAGCGCAGCGACTACAAAGGCGATAGCCGCCGCAAGGCACATCACAGTCACCACGGGATAGACCGGCAGGCTCAGGATCTGGGTGAACAGTCCGTCCGACATTGTCTGCAAGGCTTTGTCGAACATTTTCCATGCCACCAGCCCGAAAAACATCAGCCCGGCAAGATCCGCCAAAAGATCCAGCACGCGCCGCAACCACGGAGGGCTGATCTGGGTGACCAAATCGACCCGGATATGTTCGCGGCGCAAAGTGGTAAGGGCAAGGCCAAAGGCAATCGCCAGCCCCATCAGAAGTTGCACCAGCTCAACCGAAAAGGTCAGCGGTGCGTTGAAGACGTAGCGCCCAATCACATCGACAAACATGATGCCCGCGACCAGCAACAGCAGACCACCCGAGAGATAGGCCATTCCGTAGGACAGGCGCCGGATAAAGGATTGCATCAATAGGCTCCGACCAAGAGTGTCAGCCACGATGCGGGCAGTCCTTTTAAACCGCCCGCCTTATGTGTTGAAAGGCGTCAGCCCGCGTATTTCTCGACCGTCGCTTTCAGATCAGCCAACAAAGCCGCGCCATCTTGGCCCCGCTCATTGGCCAGCGCGACCCAGTCGTCCTCGACAAAGGCGACCTTTTCTTTCCAGCGCACCATTTCTTCGTCCGACAGGGTCGATATGACCGCGCCGTCAGCCGCCGAGGCTTTGCCCGCCACATCGGCATCGTCCCAGCCTTTGCCAAGGATACGCGCGCCTTCAATGCCGCCCAGATCGGCCAGCACCTGCTTTTGCTCGTCCGGCAGGGTGTCGTACTTGGCGCGGTTCATGATCACCGCAAAGAACGTGGTGTAGAGGCCCCCCGGGATTTCGAGATGGTGGTTCACATGTTCGTACAGGCGGAAGCCCTTGATGGACTCCCATGGTCCAAGGATGGCATCCGCCACGCCCTTTTGCAGCGCTTCATAAGCCTGGCTCGCAGGCATCGCGACGGGCGCTGCGCCCAGCGCCTCGGCCATCTTTACTCCGCCACCGCCAACGCGGACTTTCACATTGGCAAAGTCCTCAAGCGTATTGATCGGCATTTTCGAATGCAGCACACCGGGACCGTGCACAAAGACGGTCAAAACCTTCACGTCCTTGAATTCGGCGTCAAAGCCTATGTTGCGGTCATACCAATCATAGGCCGCCATCGAACCGACTTCGGCATTGGGCGACAGGAAGGGCACTTCTACGCCGCGGGCAATCTCGAACGGGCCCGGCGTATATGCGGCCACGTGATAGGCAATATCCGCGGCGCCATCGCGCACGATATTGTACTGCTCGGGTGGGCCGGCGATAGGCGCCGGGTCGATGTTCAGCTTGAGTTCGCCGTTCGAGGCGTCGCTGATCGCCGAGATCCACTTAGGCAGGGTGTTTGCCGTCATATGATGAGTCGGCGGCACCCATGTTGCAATCCGCAAGCTTGTGGTTTTGGCCAATGCCGCACCCGGCGACAGGGCTACTACGGAAACTCCGGCCGCAGCAGCGCCTTTCATGAAAGTCCTACGCTTCATTTTCCTCCCCTTCGTTCTCAATGTACTTCGATGGCCGCACCTCTCCTCAGGCGCGATCATCGAATGAGCCCGGGTTCCTTGCGGACCCTTGAGCTCTACAATTCACAGGAACCGTTCACTTGTAAACAAATAATGAGAGCCGCCCCGGTTAAATGGTTCAACCACGACGACACGACCATAGCGACGAGCCCTCATTTTCAGAAATCTCAAGGGATGCCGGTTAGCTGGCAAGCTTGTCAGGACAGGTCTCAGTAAGCCCCACCAGGAACTGCGACAGGTCACTTGCCGGCATTGGCTGCGCCAGAAGGAAGCCTTGGAAAGTGGTGCAGCCAACCGCTCGCGCGGTGCGAAGATGCTCAATGGTTTCAATGCCTTCAGCGCAGACAGAAATATTCAGCGCATGGCCCATTTCGGCGATGCTGGCCAACAGCCGCTTGTTCGCGGACGAGTATGGTGCAGCCTGTACGAGGCTTCGGTCAATCTTGAAACAATGCGGCCGCATCTTGAGCAAACTGGTCACCGAAGAATACCCGGTGCCAAAATCGTCAACCTCGATCCGGAAACCGCGGGCCTTGAGCGCCTCGATGTTGCTGACCATTTGGCTGTTTTCCTCATCCAGACAAATGGATTCGAGAAATTCCAGTGTGACGCGCGACGGGTCAACGTCGATGGCGTCAACCGACTCAATCAAGTGTTGGTCGTTCAAACGGCGCAGCGATACGTTGACCGAGACTTGCGGCACATGGAGCCCCGCCTTTTCCCATTGATCCAGATCGTGCTTGGCCTGTTCAAGGATACGATGATCCAGTTCGCCCTCGATCTTGAGCGAATGTGCCAGATCCATGAATTCACCCGGCACCCGTATTCGGCCGTCAGGGTGTTGCCAGCGCGCCAAAGCCTCGACCCCGACAACCGTCAACCCGTCGCCAGAAAATTGCGGCTGGTAGTAGGGGATGATTTCACCGTCGCTCAGGGCTTCGAGCAACTCGGCACCGCTGTGCAGCGCGGCGGTTGTTGGCCGGGCGTTCAGTGTCGAGAACTTGAAACGGTTTCGCCCCGACTGTTTTGCCACGTACATCGCATGATCCGCTTGCGTCAGCTCTTCTTCTGGCGACAGACTGTCCTCAGCACAGTGGAGATGGATTCCCGCCGAGATCCCGATCCGGCACTTCTTGCCGCCAACCATGACGCAGGTCTTCATACAGCCGATCAGTTGCCGTGCCGTTTCTTCAAGCTGACTTCTGTCACTAACCGGGTCCGCCTTTTGGCCCGGCAAACGCGACAGCAGGACAACGAATTCATCGCCGCCGCTGCGGATCAGAATGGCCTCAGGCCCCAAAACCTTGCGCAAGCGTTCAGAAACGCGGGCCAAAAGCTGATCGCCAACCGCATGCCCATAGCTGTCATTCACATCCTTGAATCCATCGAGGTCCAGTTGAATGATGCCGGGATAAGAGGTTCCGGACAGTTCTTTGAGTTTGCGATTCAGCAGGCGCCGGTTGGGCAATCCCGTCAGGGGATCGTGCAACGCCAAGGACTCCAGCTCGTGGCGGGCGGCCTCAAGTTCCTTTTCACGCTTTTGCAGGGTCGAAATCGTCGCTTTGCGCTGGACGGCCATGTGGTTCGTGATCGCCACCAGCAACATGATCAAACCGCCAGCCGCCACGAGGAACAGACGAAACCCGGTCGTCGCGACAGTACTGCCCCACCCGCCAATGGGCCGCGCGTGCAATTCCCATGATCCGTTGGGAAAGAGGATATCCTCGGACACCGGAGAATCCATTGCGACGGAAGGCGCGCCATAGAAAAGCGGGCCATTGCGGCCTGTGCCATCCAGCCCGACCAAGGCAATATCAAGCCCGTTGTCCGATGCATCCAGCCCGGCATTGGCGTAAACCGTGGGCAGATCCAAGACGACTGAAAGGATGCCCCAAAAGAAATGGGTGCCCTCGATATCGGAAAAGACCGGAAAACGCCCAATCAAAGCCTGTCCGCCCTGCACTATGTTCAGCGGTCCCGCCAACATGAACTCACCACTATCCCGCACATGATAAACCGCCGCGCGCTGGGCATCGTTCTGGCTGTAATCCAGCCCCAATACTGACGCGTTGCCTTCAAACGGATGTACAAGGGTGACAATCAGGTCAGGGGCCGCGGCGACATTGCGCACTTCCGAGATATTGTCCACGACAGAACGGGCGAGCCATTCAAACCTTTTTGGGGACATGTCCGGCTCGGACGACAGCATGGACACAAGACCCTGTGCCGCACGTATCGGTGCATTGATCCGGCGCTCCAGCTTCGCACTCAACATCGCCGCCTCGTTGCGAACGCGATCCCGCTCTTGCTGAAACTCGAGACTCAGGTTTGCCCGGTCGGCCCCGATGCAGGCCAGACACACCAAAGCACCGACCAGAACAGTCGGCAGATAACGGCGCCAGACAGGTGCCAGCGAGGCTTCAGAAAAATTTATCATTGCTTGCATTATTTTTGTCCCTGCAAGCATAAGTTGGGCCAAACCTTTCCAAAACGTTAACACATGATTGTTAGCGCCATATTAACCTCCCTCTGCCTCACTAAGTTGCCGCTTTGCAAACCCACTTGTTCACGGGGTAAAGCACGCAGCCTTCACCGAAAAGGAGCTAATGGCTGGCCGAGTTCGCGTCGCGCGACTGCAAGGATTGTCTGAGTTAGCTCGGCCAGTTGATCGGCCGCCAGTCGGTTGATCTGCCAGAACAGCCGCCTCTCGAAAATCTCACCGGGAACAAGTTCGACAAGCTCTCCGCGCGCAAGATGCTCTGCCGCAAGCTGAACTGGATTGAGCGCCCAGCCCATGCCCGCAAGGCTCCCCTCAAGGAAGCTTTGCGTGGAAGGAAGCCAGTGGGTCGGAAACTGCAGGTCTCGACCAAAGGCTTGCCGGGCCCAAGCGGTCTGAAGCTGGTCTTTCTGGTTGAACGTCAGGGCCGGTGCCCGTTCGAAGGCCTCGATTGTGACACCGTTGGGGAAGTAGCGCGCAACGAAGTCAGGGCTTGCCGTGGCCTGATATCGCAACGATCCAAGCGGCGCCGCGCGACATCCCTGCACCGGGCGTTCCAGAGAGGTCACAGCGGCAAGCACGCGCCCGCGCCTGAGCCAGTCGGCAGTGTGATCCTCGTCATCGATGGCGACATTGATCAGGTAATCCGTCGCCTTGGTGAACGAGGCAATGGCCTTGAGGAACCATGTCCCGAGACTGTCGGCGTTGGTGGCCACGTTAAGAGTCACAAGTTGCTCGGCCTCTTCAGAGGCTGAGAGCCCGGGCAAGTGCGCCATGAGCTCCTTCTCGAGCACGCCAACACGCTCCATATGGCGGCAAAGCCAAAGGCCCTTGTCAGTCGCCTTGCATGGCGTGCCCCGCTCGATCAACACGGCCCCCAGCCGCTCTTCGAGATGTTTGACGCGCTGCGAGATCGCCGAGGGTGTGACATTCAGCGCAGCGGCTGCTCTCTCGAAACTGCCCGTCCGGACAATCGCGGCGACAGCGCGGGCGGCCGCGTAGTCGATCATTGTTCAGTTTTCCTTCATTGGAATTAGAATCCTTAATTTGTCTAATCCTGCGCGCCAAGATAACACAAGCCAAATGCAATCGGATCGGACACCTGCATATGGATCTCGCGGTTTTCTTCACAGGGTTGATGATGGGGCTCAGCCTTATCGTGGCCATCGGGGCGCAGAACGCTTTTGTCCTGCGGCAGGGCCTGCGCGGCGAGCACGTTTTCGCGGTCTGCCTGACTTGCGCGATCTCGGACGCGATCCTGATCACAGTCGGCGTGACCAGCTTCGGAACCGTTTCCGGCTGGCTGCCCTGGATCGAACCAGTCATGCGGTTCGGCGGCGCGGCATTTCTGATCTGGTATGGCGCAAAAAGCCTGCAGTCCGCCCTGCGCTCGACCGAGGCCCTGACGGCAGAGACGTCATCGGTAATGACTGATCTTTTTCGGACGCTGGTCGCGTGCCTCTCCATCACCTGGCTGAATCCCCATGTCTATCTCGACACGGTTGTCCTTTTGGGAACCATTTCCACTCAGTTCGCGGGCAGTCAGGGATCCTTCGCGATCGGCGCGATCCTGGGATCGTTCGCGTTCTTCTTCGCGCTCGGCTACGGGGCCGTCCGGCTGCGTCCGGTGTTTGAGCAACCGCTGGCATGGCGTATTCTCGAGGTGCTCATCGCGTTGGTGATGTGGATTATCGCCTTTAAGCTGCTGATTGGGAGCTGAACACAGGTGGCAACAGAGCCATAGATCCACTCCCGATCAGGATGCGCCGATTGAAGTTTTGACGCGTGATGGTTTGGGTGTTCAGGCCTTTTTGCCGCGCGCCTTCCCAAGCCTTTGTGCCAGCGGAAACAAGCCCGCTATGGCCACTCCGGCAAAGACTGCTCCGCCAAGGAACGTCCACTGCGCGCCAAGCCCTGTCCAAAGCGCTCCGGCGATCAGGCTGGCAAACAGCAACGCCAGCCCGGTAACCAGATGGAACATTCCAAAGGCCGTCCCGCGCAGTTCCGCCGGGACAGCCTCGGCGACCAGCGCGGCCAGCAGCCCTTGGGTGAATCCCAAATGCAGCCCCCAAAGCAGCACGCCGGCGGCAATACCGGACAGTCCATCCGTGAAGCCAAGCACCAAATCCGCCAGAATGAGCAGTGCCAGCCCCACCGCCAACAACCCCGCGCGCCCAATCTTGTCAGAAAGCACCCCCACCGGCCAGGCAGAGAGCGCGTAGACGGCATTCATGCCAACCAGAACAAGCGGCACCAACATCAACGCCAAACCGGTCTCTTCGGCCCTCAGGATCAGGAAAGCCTCGCTGAACCTTGCAAGCGTAAACAGTGTGGCGACTGCAACGATCCACCAGTAGGTCGTTCCAAGCAAACGCAACTCGGCCCGCGCCAAAGGATTGCGCACTTGGCGCAGTCCCTCGGGGCGCGGCGGTTCATGCACCGCGAAAAGGATCAGCGCCAAGGCCAGAAAGCCCGGCACGACCGCCACCCAGAAGACGCTTTGAAAATCGTTCAAGAACAGCCACATGAGCCCGATCGCGGCAAGCGGCCCCAGAAAGGCGCCAAAACTGTCAAGTGACTGCCGCAACCCAAAGGCTGCGCCGCGAAGCCCTTCTGGGGCAAGATCGGCAATCAACGCGTCACGGGGCGCTCCGCGGATGCCCTTGCCCACCCGGTCGATGAAACGGGCCGCGACCAGCCAGCCGATGGCAGGCGCCAGCGGAAAGACGGGTTTCGTTACGGCAGCAAGCCCGTACCCGAGGGCAGCCAGTTCCTTTCGGCGCCCGATCCGGTCGGAAAGTGCCCCCGAAAACACCTTGGTGATCGCCGCCGTCGCCTCGGCGATGCCTTCGATCGCCCCCACCGCCAGCGCGGTCGCCCCAAGCCCCAACGTCAGGTAGACAGGGAGCAACGCGTGGATCATTTCTGACGAGACATCCATCAGCAAGGAAACAAAGCCCAGCGCCCAGATACCGGTGGGCAGGCTGCGCCAAGGGGCCAATGGCTGATCGTTCCCGTTTTCAACCAATTTGGATTTCATCCCGAGCATTCCATTGCAGTGACCACGCGGTTCACCTCCTTTGGTATGTCATTGAAACCTGCCTGCGCCAGCGGCGACTTTGGTCTCGGCGATCAAGATAGGGGGCATCCATCGCCGCGCCGGTGAACAGCGCGTGCCCCCATTTTGTAAGTTTGTAAGGTCGAAGCAAGTGGAGACGAACCCGCCGCCCATCCATTCGACAACCGGGTTCCGCAGGAGCGCGGCCGATGGCGATCGACCCGGTCGTGACGTCTTAAAGGGTGTAGCAACTGTCGCCCCGGGAAACCCGCAGGTTTCATGAAAGGACGCCAGCATCGAACGCAGCGCAGCGTCCATCTCGGTTTCCGTGGCCTCGCCCCTCAACCCGTGCGCGAAGGGCACGCCGACGTCATGTCCAAAATCCACGGCTGACACGCCACCTGCCGCAACCAAGCGAGACACTATCGCGAAAGCAGGTTCCCGGTCGCGAAGTGTCGTATTGAGAAGTGGGTTGATGATGGGCGCCCTGTGTGGCTGTAGAAATCGGCAAGGTCGGTGCTGAGCCCTGACAGGGCTAAGAACCGATAGATCGAGCGCAACAGGTGGTTCTGGGGCACATGATCCTTGAGCGAGAACTCGTAGAACAACGCCGGCTGCGCCTCCTGCCCCAGTCCCATCATCGCCAATCCCTCCCCTCGAGAGGAATTGAATCAGCTGATCACACATCGATCAAAGGCGAGTTCTTCAACAAAATAGGCCGCGAGAGTCGATGCAGTGAGCGGCCGGGTCTGTGTGGAAACCCGAGGTTCAGGTATACTGCGTTCATCAGTTGGAGGTGTGGATGTCGGGCTATATCGAGGGAGTGGACCGGGACCAGACGACCCTGTTCCCGGATCGTTTGGAGGACTGGATTTGCGAGGATCATCCAGTT